>JAMDEL010000022.1 GCA_023487095.1 Patescibacteria group bacterium | reverse complement strand
TCCGGTTTTTTATTTGTTGACTCATGATTACAACGCGCTAATTGGCCTCGGCTTCGGCGCATCTTTAATTTCCGTGTTTGCCCGCTTGGGCGGAGGTATTTTTACCAAAGGCGCGGATGTGGGCACGGACATGGTGGGTAAGATTGAAGCCTCCATTCCCGAAGACGACCCCAGGAACCCCGGCGTGATTGCCGACAACGTGGGCGACAACGTGGGCGACTGCGCGGGCATGGCTGCCGACTTGTTTGAGACCTACGCGGTTTCCGCGATTGCGGTTATTCTTTTGGGTGTTTCTATTTTCGGCAAAAATAGCAATGCCGTGGTTTATCCGCTGGTCATTGGCGCGGTTTCCATTGTTGCCACCATTGTGGGCACCTGGTTTGCGCGTTTAGGCAAAAGCCAGAACATTATGGGTGCGCTCTACAAAAGCCTGGTTGCCACCGGCCTACTCTCTGCCATTGCCTTTTACCCCGTAACCAAAGCCTTAATGGAGTACAATGGCAAATATACCTGGCAGAATCTGTATTTTGCTTCCTTACTCGGCCTGGCAGTGACAGCGGCCGTAGTGGTAATTACCGAATACTACACTTCCAAGAGCTATTCCCCCGTTAAAAAAATTGCGGAAAGCTCCACCACCGGGCATGGCACCAACATTATTTCAGGACTTGGCATTGGCATGCAGTCCACTGCTCTGCCGGTCTTGGCCATTGTTATCGCCATTCTTATGGCCTATAACTGGGCCGATTTGTATGGCGTTGCCTTGGCGGTCATGAGCATGCTGTCCTTAACCGGCATTGTGGTCGCCATTGACGCTTTCGGCCCGATTACGGACAACGCGGGCGGCATTGCGGAAATGTCCGGCTTGCCCAAGGAAGTCCGGACTGTGACCGACGCGCTAGACGCCGTGGGCAACACCACCAAAGCCGTAACCAAGGGCTATGCTATTGCCTCAGCCGGCCTTGCTGCTATGGTCTTGTTTGCTGCTTACACTGAAGAACTGAAACTCAAAGGCATTGATGCAGTCTTTAACCTTTCCGACACCCGCGTGCTGGTGGGGCTCCTAATCGGCGGACTTATTCCCTATTTGTTTGCGAGCATGGCCATGTCTGCCGTGGGCAGTGCGGCCAAAGCCATTGTGGAAGAAATCCGCAGGCAGTTTAGGGAGATAAAAGGCATCATGGAAGGCACGGGCAAACCCGACTATTCCAAAGCCGTGGACATTGTCACCAAATCCGCCATCAAAGAAATGGTGGTGCCCGCCCTGCTGCCCGTAGTCGTGCCGATTGTTGTCGGCATGTGGCTCGGCGCAGAAGCTTTGGGCGGCCTGCTGGTCGGCACGATTGTCACCGGTTTGTTTGTGGGTATTTCCATGACCACTGGCGGCGCGGCCTGGGACAATGCCAAAAAGTACATTGAAGAAGGCAACTTCGGCGGCAAAGGCTCGGACGCCCACAAGGCCGCGGTCACCGGCGACACGGTTGGCGATCCTTACAAGGATACGGCCGGTCCGGCCATTAACCCGATGATTAAAATCATCAACATCGTCGCCCTCTTAATGGTCAAATTCCTGAAGCCGTAAAATTTTAGCAAAGCAAAAAGGCAGAGCGCTTCACAGCGGTCTGCCTTTTTTGAATGCGTCAGTGTGGCCTCCTTTCCACACACTGCATCAGAGATTGGTTTCTTGGAAATTTGCCGCGAAGCCCCGGATGAACCGGCCGATTCTGCGGCCAAGCCATAGGCCGATTGCCGGGAACCAGAAGATCCCAGCCATCATAGCCAAGGCAATTGCGTACATGGCCGGTTCCGGCCGTTCGCCGTCAATCACGGGCGGCACACCCTGGACACCGTAAGCCCAAAACAGCAGCCCGGAAAGCACGGTTCCCGCAACACCCATAACACCAACCGGCCACTTAAGCCACATCGCCTTCCCCGGCCGGAGCAGGCCGAAGAGAAAGAACAGCCCGGCGGCTGCCACCAGAATCACTATCATCCGCACCTCCAGTTCAGATCACCTGTTTGCCTTCCACAATAGCGATGAGCAGCCTGTTGACGGAGTCCACAAACCCGTCCCCCATATCCGCCACCGAGTCGATGGCATCAAGGGCAGCCAACATGGCCACTATCTTCGGGTCGGAGATGACCAACTGCACCTTCCATGAGGTGTCTGGGTTGCTCAACTCTTCTCCTTCAACACGTTCGCCTACTTCAGGCACCCGTGCCATTTCATAGACCCAGAAACGACCCTCGTCATCCCTGGGGGCCAAACACTGCACGAGAACGTAACACGCGATGTTCTGCCTTCCCATCTCGTCTATCCCCCTTTAGTCCTAATTCCGCCCCTGCCGCAAACTTTCAACGCTCGGCAGACAGCTAACCATTCTACTATTTAGGCGGTTCCAAGTCAAACCCAAAAAACATCTGCTATAATTTATTTATGACATTAAAAAAGCTGTTTTATTATCTGCTCATTTTGCCCGTTGGCTTTGTTTTCATCTCCTTGGGCCTGTTTTGGATGACGGTTCATCCCCAGAAAATACATTCCAGCGAAACCCCGGAAAAATACAAATTGGAATACGAAAAAGTGGAGTTGGCCAGCTTTGACAACACCAGGCTTAAGGGCTGGTATTTGCCGGCCAAAAAACCCACCAACAAAGCCTTGCTCATGCTCCACGGCTACCCCGCGGACAAGGGCGACCTTTTGCCCACAGCCTCGCTTTTTGAAATCAACTTCAACATCTTGCTTTTGGATTTAAGGAGTTTCGGGGAAAGCGGCGGCAAAGCCGCAACTTTTGGCAGCAAAGAGCAAAAGGATATAAAATATGCGCTGGATTTCCTGGAACAAAAAGGCAATAAAAGCATTGGCGTATTTGGCTATTCCACGGGAGGCAGCGTGGCTTTGCTTTCGGCCTCCCAGGACAACCGCATAAATAGTAGAATGGT
>JAMDEL010000072.1:311-2943 GCA_023487095.1 Patescibacteria group bacterium | reverse complement strand
GGCCCGGTTTGGCTGGATATTCCCATGAATGTGCAGGGCGCAACGGTAAATGAAAAAGAGCTTGTGGAATATGACAGCAAAGAAGATGAAATTGTTTTTGACGAGCAAAAAATAACACAGCAGGTCCGGCAGCTGGTAAATTGGTTGATGAAATCTGAAAGGCCTGTGCTGGTTGCCGGATGGGGAATCCGCATTTCAGGGGCAATTGAAGAATTTTTAAGTTTGGTTGAAAAATATAAGATTCCGGTTCTGTCTACTTTTAACGGTTTTGATTTGCTCCCGACCAATCACCCCCAGCATATAGGCGTAATTGGAACTATCGGTAGCAGGGCTGGCAATTTCGCTTTACAAAATTCCGACTTGATGCTTTCCGTGGGTTCGCGGAACAACATTAGGCAGGTGAGTTTTAATTGGAAGGTTTTTGCCCGCGCCGCGAAAAAAGTTGTGGTGGATATTGATGCCGCTGAACTAAAAAAACCGACTTTAATTCCTAATCTGGCTATTTGCGCTGACGCCAAATATTTTTTGGATTTGCTGGAAAAAGAGCTTAGAGCCGTTAAATTGCCGGATTGGGAAGAATGGAATGCGTGGTGCCGAGAAAGAAAAAAGCGATATCCAACCGTTTTGCCGGAAAATACCGACGATACCAGAGGCGTTGATATGTATTATTTTATGCGCACACTTTCGGAAGTTTTGCCGGAAGGGTCAGTTGCGGTGTCGGGTGATGGCGGTGCCTGCGTGGGAATGTTTCAAAGCGGAGCGGTCAAAAAACAGCAAAGATTTTTTTGGAATTCCGGTTGTGCCGCCATGGGCTATGATTTACCTGCGGCTATCGGGGCGTGTTTTGGTATTGGGAAAAAAGATGTAATTTGTCTTGCCGGTGACGGGAGTTTACAGCTTAATATCCAGGAATTGCAAACGGTTGTGCACCATCAGCTACCCATAAAGTTATTTTATTTGAATAATAACGGCTATCAATCCATCAGACAGACCCAGGACAGCTATTTCCCTGGACATCGGGTTGCCTGCGATCCTGAAAGCGGAGTAAGCTTTCCAAATATACAAAAAATCGCCCAAGCTTACGGTTTGCCTGTTGCTGAACTCACAGATCATAAAGACATCGCGGGAAAAATCCGTAAAATTTTGGCCACCCCCGGTCCAATAGTTTGTGAGGTTAAGTTAAAGACTGATTATAAATTTTCACCCAAGCTATCTTCCTTAAAATTGCCTGATGGCAGAATGATTTCTAAGCCTTTGGAAGACCTGTATCCATTTTTGGACAGGGAAGAGTTTAAAAGCAATATGATAATTCCACCTCTAAAAGAGTAGTTTAGTAATTAAGAAGTATTATATGAGTGCTAATCAATCAAATTTGGGAAAAATTTTGTTTTTGACCGGCGGCCACGGTGAAATCGGCGCCGCTATCGCAAAAAAGTTTCAGGCTAAAGGTTGGGAGGTTATAGCTCCTACCAGTAATGAGCTGGACTTGGTTGAGCCGGATGCTATTGTAAAATATTTTCAAACCTGGGGAGGCGACGTGGACGCGATCATTCATTGTGCCGGGGTGAATGTGCCGAAACCGTTGGAACGGCTGGATTGGGGAGATTTGGAGAAAACTATGCGCATTAATGCGCTGGGCTTTGCGGAAATTTTACGGCATTTGGCCCCCTCTATAAAAAAGAAAAAATCTGGCTATGTTTTGGCAATTTCCTCTATTTATGGGGTAATTTCCAGGGCCTTACGCCTGCCTTACGCTATGTCCAAACATGCATTAGGTGGATTGGTGCAGACTTTGGCTATTGAATTGGGCCCTTTTAATATTAAAGTAAACGCTTTGGCCCCAGGTGTGATTGACACAAGATTGACAACGCAAAACAATTCTCCCGAGGAAATTGCCGAACTGAAAGCAGGGATTCCTTTGGGGAGATTGGGTAAGCCGGAAGATATTGCCAATGCGGCTTATTTTTTATGTTCTGAAGCGAATGGTTTTATTACAGGGCAAACAATTGTTGCTGACGGAGGCTATATTATAGGCGGCTTTCAAAAATAATGTTTTAAATCTCTAATATGGAAAATGCCAGTTATGGATTTTTTATAGAAGAAAATTTTTTCACGCTTAGTGCCAGTTTAATTAATTCTTGATAATCGCGCAAATTGTTGACTTTTCCTGCTTGCGTTTTTTGCGTAAACATCCAGTAAGCCCGTTCTCCACCGGTTACGCAAAGCTTAAACATTTCACCCAGTCCGGATTTAATTTGTCTGGCATTTAAAGATTTTAAAAAATTGTATAATAATATTGTTTATTAAAGTTTTTATGATTTCTCTTCCAGAACTATCGCCGTTTACTTTAAGTACTCTACGTCTGCTGTGAGCAGCTTCCTGAGACATTAAAAAATTTTTAAGATGATCTTTATCAAAATCAACTCCTTTTTCTTCTAGAAATTTAATAATAGAAGCAGCTTCTTCAGTTATAATTTTAACAATTTTTTCATCACTTAATCCAGAGCTTGCTTTAATAGTATCTTCAAAGTGAATTTTTGGACTATCATCTTTACCAACTGCTGCAGCAATTCCTCCTTGTGCCCAAGCACTTGATGAAGCTTCACCTAATTTTTTTTTTGAAATCAATGTA
>JAMDEL010000072.1:0-301 GCA_023487095.1 Patescibacteria group bacterium | reverse complement strand
GATTTTTCGTATTACGATAATTTATACTGGCTTTTGCCCCAATACAGCTGTCGCACATAGCCAGTAAAGTTGTAGGAAAAAACTCCCAGGCAATACCTCGTTTATACAACGCTCCGACTAAAGCGGCCACATCTTGGATTACTCCCCCGCCAAGCACAATAAGTTTTTCCGCTTTGGTAAAATTATGCTCCTGCAAAAAGTCTATTAACTTTAGCGCGCCTTCCAAAGTTTTAAAATCTTCGTCTGCTTGGGCTTGAAAAATTTGGCTTTGCGGTACATCCAAATAATCTTGATAACCGGT
>JAMDEL010000094.1:1369-2956 GCA_023487095.1 Patescibacteria group bacterium | reverse complement strand
GACGAACCGAACCGCGCCGACCATGGTGTGGAGCTCGTCTATGAACAGAATAACGTTTTTGTCGTTCTTAACCTCGTCAATTATCTGCTTGAGACGGTTTTCAAATTCGCCCCTAAACATGCTGCCGGCAACTATTAATGCCATGTCCAAAGACAGGATTTTTTTATCCAAAAGCGAATCGGGAACCTCTCGTTTGGAAATAGCCAAAGCCAAGCCTTCCACAATCGCGGTCTTGCCTACGCCGGCTTCGCCAATGAGCACCGGATTGTTCTTGGTGCGGCGGTTTAAGATGGAGATTACCCGCTCAATTTCATTTTTCCTTCCAATGACCGGGTCTATTAAGCCTTGGCCGGCCTTTTTGGTCAGGTCGGTGGTAAAGTATTCCAGCATGTTGCCTTTTTTGGGGTCCTGTTGCCGTCCGGCTTGGGCGGGGCCCATGTTCCCAGGGCCTGGCATATTCATATTGCCCGGATCCTGTCCCGGCATTTCCGGGAATTTGGAAATATTTTCAAATACGTTCATGAGGTTGTTTTCTAGCTCGGCAATGTCTATGCCTAATTTGGACAAAATAACCTTAGCCTTGTTCTGCTGGCCGGAGATAATCCCGTAAAGGAAATGTTCGGTGCCAATGAACTGGTAGCCGAACTGGCTGGCAATAATAGCGGATTTTTCTATGGCGCTCTTCAGGTTTTCGGAAAGCACGGGTTTCCAGATGGCCACATTATTGTTGGAATTAACAAAAATTAGTTCCTGCTTCACGATTTCGGGGGAAAGCTTGGTTTTGGTGAGAATCTCGGCGGCAAAAGAGCTTTTTTCCGAAATCACGCCAAACAGGAGGTGTTCGGTGCCAATGTGGTCGTGCTTAAGCTCTTCGGAAACCATTTGCGCCAAAATCAGCGCGTTTTTCGCGCGGGAGGACAGCCTTTCAAGAATGTAAGTAAAATTGGTCATTTTATATATCTTTATACGGACGGAAATGATAAAATATTACATATATAGTATATCATAGTGTAGCAAAATTATCACTCAAGTCAAGAGAGTGATAAGAAAATTATATGGAAAACGAAATACAAAAGAAAATGTATGAAAAAGCTTATGGTTACGCTGTTTATCTTTTGGGTTTGAAGCTTAGGACCGAAGGCGAAATGAGGGAGAAGCTGCGCCTGAAAAAATACAACCCAGAAATAATAGAAGAAGTGCTTAAGGAGCTTTTGGCCAACCGATACATTGATGACCAGAGATATGCGGAGGTCTATTTGGAAAACCTGAAAAAGTACAAGCACTTCGGATTTTTTGGCATTAAAAAAAAGCTGATGGAAAAAAGGCTGACCCCGGATATTATTGCAAACATTTTAAACGAAGGCTTAAATGAAGCAGAGGAAACAAAAATTGCCAGAGATTTCCTAAGAAAACAAAAAGCCGGAATTGAAAAACAAAAACTCGCCAGCAGGCTGGCGAGCCGCGGGTTCAGGTCCAACGTGATATTTGCAGTTCTGGGGAACCCCTTGCTGGAAGATTAGCTTATAGGTTCATTTCCCTCAGCCGCTTAACCCGTTCCTCAATCGGCGGGTGGGTGTTGAATAGCCC
>JAMDEL010000094.1:0-1349 GCA_023487095.1 Patescibacteria group bacterium | reverse complement strand
ATGATATATATATGCGCCGTGGCTTTGTTGGCCGCTTCCAGGGGTTCAGTGTCCTTGGAGATTTTTTCCAAAGCCCGGGCCAGCCCTTCCGGATAACGGGTTAAAAGGGCGCCGGAAGCATCGGCTAAAAATTCACGCTTCCTGGAAACAGCAAGCTTGATTAGAGTGGCGATAATTGGCGACAAGATTACCAAAATTATGGAAAGAACAGCCAGCAAAGCGCCCAGCTGTCCGCCTTCGCGGTCGCTCGAGCGGCGCCGGCCGCCAAAAAAACTTGCCCGCATAAACCAGTCGGCCAACAGGGTGATGGTCCCGACCAAAACCACAACCAGAGTCATGACCCGTATGTCGTAGTTGCCAATATGAGAGAGTTCGTGGGCAACCACGCCTTCCAGTTCCGGCTTTTCCAGTTTTTGGAGTATGCCCGTGGTAAAACACACGACCGCATGCTTGGGATCGCGGCCCGTGGCAAAAGCATTGGGTGCGGTATCGTCTATTATATAGATTTTGGGGGTGGGTAGGCCGCCTGCGATACAGAGGTTTTCCACCAGGCGGTAAAGTTCCGGGTTGGCACGCCGGTCAACTTCCGTGGCTCCCGAAATGGCCAAGGTGATGCTGTCGGAAAAGTAATAGCTGATGAAAGAAGAAAAGATGCTAAAGCCCACGGCAAAATACAGGATGCGCGCGTCCCCGAAGCGCAGTGAAAAAGCCCAGCCGAGCAAGGAAATTATAATTAGGAATATGCCGATTAACAACCACGACTCGCGCTTGTTTTTCGAGATATTTTCGTAAGTAAGCATCAGAAGTTGTAAGTTGGAAGATTAAAGTTGTTAGAAAACAACTTTGGGACTAGAACTGGACTTTGACCGGCTGGCCTTCGGGGCCTTTTTCGTCTATGTCAAAGAAATCCCTTTTGCCGAACCCAAACATGGAGGCAAAAATATTGCCAGGGAACTGCTGGATTTTGGTGTTGTAGTCGCGCACGTTGCCGTTGTAAAAGCGTCTGGCAGCCTGGATTTTATCTTCCGTGTCAGTCAGGTCGCCCTGGAGCTGCATAAAATTTTGGTTGGACTTTAAGTCCGGGTAAGCCTCAGAGACAGCAAACAGGGATTTTAATGCACCTGAAAGCATGTTCTCATCCTTGAGGCGCTCCTGCATGGTGCCGGCATTCATGGCCATATTTCTGGCTTTGGTCACGTTTTCTAAAACCGTAGATTCTTGGCGGGCGTAGCCTTTGACTGTTTCCACCAGGTTGGGGATTAAATCATAGCGGCGCTTGAGCTGGACTTCAATATCGCTCCAGGCTTCGTCCACCCGATTTTTGGAGGAAACCAGGGCGACCTGACTGA
>JAMDEL010000010.1 GCA_023487095.1 Patescibacteria group bacterium | reverse complement strand
AGGGAGGGCAAAAAAATATGCTATTCTCTTAACAAAAATCCACTAACTAAATACATAAGGCAATTTATTTGCCACAAGGAGTAAAAACATGTCAGACCATAATGTAACAGTGTACTCAACCCCGACTTGTCCGTACTGCACCATGTCAAAAAATTTTTTTGACAGCATTGGCGTCAAATACAAAGATGTAGACGTCAGCGTAGACCAGGCTGCGGCAATTGAGATGGTCCAAAAAAGCGGCCAGATGGGTGTGCCGGTAATTGATATTGACGGCAAGATGGTTGTCGGCTACCAGCCTGCTGTGTTTAAACAGCTTTTAAACTAGACCCGATCTCTTTTCCCGGCACTTTACTAGACCAGGCCCGACTTTTCAACCCAAAAATGAAACAAATACTACAGCACCTGTGTAGTAGCTAGTGGGGGAAATAATTAAGGAAAGGAGCTTATGAAAAAAATTATAGCGCTATCGGCAGTTGCGGCTGTCGGATTAACAGGGCTTGTTTTGTTTTCCAATGTCGCCAAGGCCCAAAGCTTCGGCTGGGGACGGCACCAAAACACCAACAGAATGATAGGTATAGGGATTAACGGCAACAACACTCTCCAGGCCAGAGCCCAGGCCTTAGGCATGAGCCAGCAAGATTTACAAAACGAGCTGAATAGCGGCAAGACCATGGCTGACATCTTGCAGGAAAAAAACTTAACCCTTGACCAATTCCACCAACAAATGGAAGATCAGACGAGAGCCTACCTTCAATCTTTGGTAAGCCAAGGCCAAATCACCCAGATCCAAGCCGACCAACGAATGCAGTTCATTGAACAAATGCACGACAGTCGCTTAAATGGCGCGGCTGGTTATGGAATAGGCATGATGGGAGCAGGGCGGGGCATGATGGGCGGGTTCTAAAAATCTGCACATATTCTCTAATTCCTGCCACAACTTTAAACCACCCGAAAGGGTGGTTTTTTGATTTCTGAATGTGATGCTATACTCAAGTCGTATGAAAATCCAAGTCTTGGGTTCCGGCTGTCCGACCTGCAAAAAACTTTTTGAAATTACCAAACAGGCAGTCAAGGAATTGAATATTCCGGACGAAGTTGAATACGTGACCGATGTTCAGCAGATTTTAAATATGGGCCTAATGTCCAGTCCGGTTTTGGCAGTCAACGGCAAGCCGGCCTTAGTCGGTTTCGTGCCCAAAGTGGAAGAGATAAAAAAAGCCATTCAAAAAAACATTTCGCAACAATGAACCTGTTTTATCCAATTGAAGCACTGGCCGATTGGCTGGCTTATACTGTCTTCAAACTTACGCCCCACAGCGTGGCGGGGGAGTCAATAAATTTTTTTATTTACGATGTTGTAAAAATCTTTTTGCTTCTGGCGGTTGTCATTTTTGTGGTTTCCATTATCCGCTCTTACTTGCCTCCGGAAAAAATTCGCAACGTCCTTGCACACCAAAATAAATTTACCGGGAACATTTTAGCAGGCCTGCTAGGCATCTTGACCCCGTTCTGTTCCTGTTCCGCAATCCCACTGTTTTTAGGCTTCGTTCAAGCTGGCGTCCCGTTGGGAACAACTTTTTCTTTTCTGGTGGCCTCGCCTATGATCAATGAAGTAGCTCTGGTTCTATTGCTAGGATTGTTTGGATGGAAAATTGCCCTGATTTACATTTTAAGCGGCTTGGCAATTGCCATTCTTTCGGGGATGATAATTGACAGGTTAAAAATAGAAAACTTGGTAGAAGCTTTTGTCTACCAAAACAAAATAAACAGCAGTCTTGATTTGCCGAACATGTCCCAAAAAGAGAGAATTATTTATGCCAAAGATTACACGTTAGATATGTTAAAAAAAGTCTGGCCGTATATTGTCATCGGCATTGGGGTCGGAGCATGGATTCACGGCTACGTACCTACTGACTTTTTGGCAAAATATGCTGGTAGCGGGAAATGGTATGGTGTGCCCTTAGCTGTCTTAATTGGCATACCGTTGTATTCAAACGCCGCTGGTGTTATTCCGCTAGTGTCTGCCTTAACCGAAAAAGGGGTGAGTATGGGCACGACCTTGGCCTTTATGATGTCCGTTACGGCCCTTTCTCTACCAGAATTTATGATTTTAAAGAAAGTCATGAAGACTAAGCTGATCTTGATTTTTGCCGGAATTGTGGGTTTAGGAATTATCTTTACCGGCTACATATTTAACCTGCTTCTGGGTTGAAAGGTTGGGGGTGTGGTATAATAAGGCAAGAAAAATTAAACAACTTTTATGGAAGAAACCAAAGACCAACATCAACATTGCGAAGAATGTTGCGGCCACTGCCATATGCACGGCATGGGCGGCAAATACCACCTCCTCAGGTGGGTTTTGGGCATAACAATTATGCTCCTTGTCTTTTGGCTGGGCTTTAAGCTCGGCGAATTCAAGGGCTACTTTGATGACTACGGCTACGGCAAAGGCTACTTCGGACGGGGGATGATGATGAACTACGGCACGGACGGCAACGACTACCTCCAATTCCGCCGCACCCGCAACCAGGACTATGTTTACCCCCCAATGATGTGGCAACAATTGCCCAGCACCAGCACCCCCTCAAAATAAGCGTATTTTGAGGGCGCTCCTTGTCCAGAATTAATGAAATATTTTGGAATGTTTTTGTGTATTAATTTGAACTAACCTTAAACTACTCTGATGAAAAAACTTTTGTTGATTTCGGGGATTGCCCTGCTTGCAGCTGGATGCAATTCCTCCCAGCCAACCCAAACAACCGCAACGCAAACCCAGCCTAGCCAGCAGCTGGCAACCTACACCCTGGCCCAGGTTCAGTCGGCCGACTCCGCGCAAAAATGCTGGACCGCCATAAATGGTAATGTCTATGACTTGACCAAATGGATAGACCAGCATCCGGGCGGGGACAAGAACATCCTGAAAATTTGCGGCAAGGACGGTACCCAGGCTTTTGAAAAGCAGCACGGCGGACAAAGCAAGCCTGAGCAGACGTTAAAAGGCTTCCAAATCGGTATCCTAAAATAACTCGGTTAAAAACCTCGGGCGGATAGGCCCGGGGTTTTTAGGATAACAAAAACC
>JAMDEL010000079.1 GCA_023487095.1 Patescibacteria group bacterium | reverse complement strand
TAAATCCCGAATGGCATCGTATTCTACAGCGACATAGTTTTCGTTGTTTTCGTCTCTGACTTCTTTTTGTGCGCGAATCCTAGCGGCCCTCTCTTCAATCCCTTGCTGCTTATACGTTTCAAAAAGTTCATCCTCTTTTTCTTGTCTCCTTTTTGCGAGTAACGCAATCCGCCGGCCATCTTCATGCCTGCCTTCCAGCAAATTCAAGTTCCAGGCTTCCATGTCTTCCGGATGTACCGCCTGGCTTTCCAACTCCACCTTTTCCTCTTCGGAAGCGGGGATGTTTTCCCATTCTTTTTTCTTGATGTTAATCAGCTGCCTTCTGCCGATTAAGCCGTATTTGGTTCTGCGTCCCAGATGGGGCAGCTTGCCCTTGGCAAGGTTAGACCACTGGTTCCATTCCGTAGGCATTACGCGATTCAAGGTGTCGCGCACGTCGCCGGTCGCGCCCAAAAAGGCCTCTTCATGGAGCTCGTGCTGGCGCTGCTTCCAAGCTTCTTTAACCGTCGTGGGACTTAGAAATTGCAAAGCCCGCAAAGCTCGGGCTTTGTTTTTCTGGCCGCTCTCTTCGGCTTTTTCCTTGGCGTTGGCAAGATTTTTCGCATAAGTCCTTTCCACCATTCCCGCCCCAACCTTAGCCGCCTTAAGCGGGAAGAACATGCCGCCTTTGGCAAATTTGGAAATTTCGCCCGCGCCGAATATTGAAAAACTTTCCGCCACTTTCAAGGCCACAATCAAAAAGACAATTAAAAGCAGGGTACTGCCAACTCTAAAAACAAAACCTGCGAGGCTGGAGTCGCCAAAATCAGAATCCTTAACCCCCAGGGTTCCGAAAATCGGATTGGTTTTATATGTATTGGAAATTATGGCCGTCATATTCAGGAAAAAGGCCATAATCGGCGTAAAGAATGCATACTTCAAAAAGGTCGTCCACCACTCCGTACGATAATGCGCGGTGGAAGGCAAAGCGCCGGCCGCGTACGCCAGAGGCGACAGCATCAGCAGTATCCACAGCATAATGATCCGGATAAACAAAAAAGCGGCAATGGCCAAAAACACCATAAAGCTGCCACATGCCAAAATCAAGAACATGATCTGCTTCACAATGTCGGAAAAGTACCCGGTCAGCTTTAGATTGAAAACATCCGAACGATAGGCCACCATCAAGTCCTTACCCAGAGCGCGGATGACATCCTGGTTGTTGGGCAAAAACTGGTTTTGCACCGTATCCGCCAAACCCAACACCACCTGGCCGATAACCAGGCTAAAGTTCACGAGCAAAGCCGCCAAAATCAGCTGCACCAAAACGCTCCTGGATTTATAAGAGTCAACTCGCAGCAGCGTGCCCATGGCAATAACCATAATGGCCACGATGAAGATGATATTGCATAAATTCCTAAGCACGACCCAGCCTGGATAAATTACCGAGGCAAAGGTGTCGGTGTAGGTTCGAATGGAAAGCATGGCCTGCATCAAAGGCACAATCAATAAATAAAAAATTCCATAAATAAGTTCCTGGATTATGCCCAAAACAAAACCGACCACCAAGGAGATTAACCCCTTTACCGCGCCCCCCAAAGTCGTGTCTGTGCTCGTGCCGTTTTGGCCTGCTCCTTGGGTGGATTCATTGCCGGTAACCGTTAGCGTGGCGCCCTGCACCGCCAACTGGGTGCCCGAAGCGTCGTACGCATAGACTTTGGCCGTATAGTTCTGGGCATTGGTTCCGTACACGCAGCGGAAACTGGTCTGGCCGCTGGGCACATTTTGCATGCCCTTGCTGTCGCCGCAATCCACCTTATAGCTTGCCGCTTGTTTGCCGCTGCCGCCGTCTGAATAACTCCAACTAAGCCCCTTGGTAATATTCGGACCATCGGCAAAGCTTTCACTGGCAGTTACGTTAAGTTTCGGACCCCCGGTGTTATCCGCAGCCAGCACGGTAATCTGGTTATCTTGCGCAAACGAATACATTTGGCTAATTGCACCAGTCACCTGATAGCTCATTTCGATATGAAGTGTATAGCTGCCTGCTTGGCTGAAGGCAGACCCGCCGGCGATAAATTTGTCCTGAATTGTATTACCCGTAAAGCTTTTGGTGAATATGCTTTGATCTTGAGAAAACCAGCTGCCTGAACGGAACCAAATTTGCAGATCTGCCCCCATGCTCTTAAAGTCATTCTGGTCTGTGGAGTTCATCAGGCCAATGGTGAAATTGACCGTATCGCCAAGCTTGGGCTGGGCAGGATTGAAGCTGACGCTCAAACCGCCCGTACAGGTATACATATTAGCGCCTTGATCAACACCCGCGCCGCCGCTTGGAGTACAAGTGTTGGCATAGCTCAACCCTGGTATAGCAAAAATCCCGACGGCCACAATAAAAAACAGCGTCACCAAAACGCTTAGGCGCTGAAAAAACCCTTTATTTTGTTTTATTTTGGTTTCAGGTGCTTGGAACACGAATAGTTGAGTGAAATATTCTGTTTCCTGTCAAAAAACTGATTGAATTATACCACAAAATAAAAATAGCTGCAAAATCTTCAAAATCACATAAAACCACCCCTATGATTAGAGGGAAATACCCTTATCCACCCCAAAAGAAAAACAAAAACACCCGCTTCTGACAGCCTTGGCTGCCGTTAACGGGTGTTGGGAAACGCCGGGTGAGTGCCGGCTAGTGGTGGTGGGCGGCATTGCCGTGCTGCCCCCCTTCGGCCTTGTGCTGGCCATGCTTGGAATGGCCATGGCTGCTATGGGCAGGCGCGTGGCTTCCAGCACCTATCAGGTGCCTGACCAACGCCACCAACATCAGGGCCGGCCAAAAACCGGCAATCCAAGCAACCGTCGCCCACTGCACGCACGCCGCGAGCGTAACATCCACAAGCGTGGCCAGGAGCATAACCAGAACCCCGGCCCCTATACCCAAAAAATACAACCTGCCTATCTTAGGCTCTTCGTGATGATGAGTACTCATTTAATTCCTCTAGTTGAAGTTGTCTGCCAGCCGAACCCCTTATGACTGATTCGAGCAAGCTTACCTTTATATCATAAAAATATATTTATGTCAATCCAAACTTACAAAGGCCAGATGTTCAATTAACATCTGGACTTAAATCACCTATTCAATTGTGATTTTGTTTTTTTGAATTGAGGGAAAACATGCGAGCATGCT
>JAMDEL010000008.1 GCA_023487095.1 Patescibacteria group bacterium | reverse complement strand
CGGTCATGGTTTATCTTTTGGTTGTTTCTTTCCGGTTTTTGCGGTTGGATTGGGGAATTAAAATTTCCCTGCGCCCCGCGCTTTTGGCAACCTTTGCCGCCTTTTTGGCTATATTGTCCCTGCAGGCTTATTTCAATAAAATAAATTTTGGCAGCTGGACAAGGCTCAGTAATGAGTTGTCCAATTATCAGGAAACCGTAAAATCGGGTACGTCGCCGAGTCCGGATTCAAGCCAGGCCGTGGCCCGGATAAGTTCGCAAAAAGGACTGTTCACGTTTTTTTACGAAGATAACGTGCCGTTCGGTTTTTATACCCTGACGGTTTCGGGCGATCGCGGGTTGTTCTTTTTTTCCCCGATCCTGCTTTTGGCCTTTTTAGGCATGTACAAGCTTGGGAAGAAAATGAATTTGGAAACCAAAGTTTTACTGGCTTTGGTCGCCGTAAATGTGCTGTTGTATAGCAGCTGGGGAGACCCCTGGGGAGGCTGGGCTTTTGGGCCGAGATACCTGATACCTTCCATGGCCGTGCTGTCGCTGTTTGTTGGCGCCTGGGTTTACCAAAGCCGGCTTTGGGGAAAAATATCAACGGCCGCGCTGTTTGCCTACTCCTCGGCCGTGGCCCTGATGGGCGCGCTCGTGACCAACGCCGTACCGCCCAAAATCGAAGCAGTAAAACTCCCTTTGCATTATTATAATTTTTTATATGATATTTACCTGTTTAAACAAAATAAAAGCGGAAGTTTTTTGTATAATTTTTTCTTTTTCCGCAGTTTGAATTTAAAGGAATATTATATGCTGATTTATGCGGTTTTGATTTTTATAGCATTTATGGTTTTGTTCGTAGGAATAAGGAAAGAAAATAAGGAGAATTGATTTAAAGTTTACGTATTTCGCCTTCAAAGCGGGTTTTTAGGCCACCTCACCGGTTATGGGTCATTATTTAGGAATATTTTATGCTTACTTTAACCCTCAGTCAATCAACTTTAAAAAAATGGCGAAACCGCCTGGATTTTCTGTTTTCCGAACGCGCCGCTGTAATCATGGGCATAATTTTAAGCGTTATCGCTACGGCCTATTCTTATTTCCATGGTTATATCGTTGCCTACGGCGACGCGGAATCGCATTTGAACATTGCCAAAAGATAAACCATGACCGGCAGCATCAGCAGGGCATTTGGGTAGTCCACGCTTATGGCCAAACCGTAAGCGAGCCAGGCCCAGGCAGCCCACAGCCAGGACATTTTGTTTCCCCGGCTATATTTCCAAACCGCATAAAACGCCGACATCGTAAAAAATACGGTTACCTGGTGCTGGTACAAAGTTATGGCATAACTCCATGATGTGGTGGCAAAAGCATAAACCAGAACGGCAAACACCGAAGCCCATAGGGGCAGTTTTAAAATCTTTACCGCAATTTGGTATAAAACCGCCAGGACCAAAATACTAACCAGGGAAATAAAACCAAAGGAAAATACCTGGGAAAGATGGAAGTGCCTGCCCAGCAGATAAAACGGCATATCCATGTAAGCCAAACCCGGCGCAAACAGGCTAAAAAATTTTCCATTATAAAAACCTACGTCCGGATAAACCGCGTTAGCCAGCTCCCTGCCGATGTCATAAGTATGATAATCTCCCAGGTATTTTCCTTTGGTTTTATTTCTCAAGCCAAGGATGACTATAAAAATAATTAAGAACTTGTCTTTCATGGTTGAAATTGGAGATTAAATAATGCCAAGTGTGCCAACTTTTTGAGTTTTAAAAAAGCCGCTCGCCTATATTTTACAGGGACAACTTATTAGAGACAAAGTAAGTTTCAAAGTTTTCCGGTTTTCTGCCGGCGGCGAACATTTGCGGAATTTGCGACTGATAAATTTGCAAAAGCGCGTATTTTTTTTCCGCGTCATCCTGCCATACAAACTGCCGGTAGCCGCTGGTTTTGTATTTGGGCCGTTTGAAAGCCTATAAATCCGTGGATGTTTTGATTAAGGCCTTTAAAGACATAGCCGTTAAAATTCCCGGAGCAAAATTGGTGATCGCCGGCAGCGGGGAAGAGGAAAAAAACCTGAAAGCCCTCGCGCGGGATTTAAATTTGCAGGAACAAATTAGCTTCGCCGGCAAAATTTCCGAACAGGAAAAATTATCCCTTTTGCAGCGGGCGGGCGTGCTGGTGAATCCTTCGCTGGTGGAAGGGTGGGGGATTACCACTATTGAGGCCAATGCCTGCGGCGTGCCCGTAGTGGCGGCCAATGTCCCCGGCCTCCGTGATTCGGTTAGAAACCCGCATACCGGTTATTTGGTAAAGTACGGGGATGTACCCGGCTTTAGCCAAAAAATTTTGGCGCTGCTTAAAGACCGTAAACTTAGGACCGAAATGGGCCGGCAGGCGCAGGAGTGGGCAAAGAATTTCAACTGGCAGCAAATTTCAGGGGAAAGCCTGGGATTATTAAAAGATTAAACAATGTACCGAATAATTTTTTCTAACTACGATGACGTAAGAAATCCCCACTATGGCGGCGGGGGGGCCTTGGCTGTCCATGAAATAGCCAAGAGGCTGGCCGGGGATTTTAATGTTACTGTTTTAACCGGCAAGTATCGGAATTGCCGGAATGAAACAATCGACGGTGTAAATTATGAACGGATCGGAGCAAATATCTTTGGCCCAAAAATCGGGCAGTTAATATTTCAAATAGCATTGTCGTTTTATGCCAGGCGAAAAAAATATGATTTATGGGTGGAAAGTTTTACGCCGCCGTTTTCCACTTCTTTTTTGCCGTTGTTCACAAAAAAACCGGTTATTGGTTTGGCCCATACTTTGGCGGGGAAAGACGCGGCAAGAAAATATAAGCTGCCTTTCCATTTTATTGAAAAACAAGGACTGAAAGTTTACCAAAATTTTATTGCAGTATCGAAATTCGTGAAAACGGAAATTTTGGCGGCCAATCCCAAGGCGCAAGTGCATGTTATTCCCAATGGAGTTGATTGGCCGGAAACAAAACGTCAGCCATTGGGCGAATATATTTTGTTTTTAGGCAGAATGGAAGTTGATCAAAAAGGGCTGGACTTACTGCTCAAAGCCTATTGCCAAATTTTGGATAAAGTTAATTTTCCTCTATATATTGCAGGAGCCGGAACCGCCAAAGAAGAAAGTAAGTTAAAAAAATTAATAAATAGTTTGGGCCTGG
>JAMDEL010000102.1:2717-3192 GCA_023487095.1 Patescibacteria group bacterium | reverse complement strand
GTCGCAAAAGCATGCTTGCTCATTATTGCCTCGCCCCTCACTTCAATTCTCCCGGTTAGCGATAAGGCCCTTGCCAGCCGCTGTTTTAAATCACGTGGAAATTTTTCAGTATATTTTAATTCCAGATTTAATTTAAGCGGGATGGCGCTAATAGTTTTTAAATTTTGGGTAATATCCTCGCCCATAAACCCGTCGCCCCGCGTGGCACCCCGGGCAAACACACCATCCTCATAAACTAAACTGGTGGCCAGCCCGTCAAATTTTAACTCCGCAAAATATTCTAAATGCTGGACCGGGAGAATTGAAGTGAGGGGCGAGGCAATAATGAGCAAGCATGCTTTTGCGACTTTGAATAAAGAGCAAAAAAAGACCGGCGGAACTGAATTTGCGAATCCGCGCAACGCCGCCGCCGGCTCGCTAAGGCAATTGGACCCTCAGGTTGTCGCGGCCCGTAAATTGTCCTGGCATGCATACC
>JAMDEL010000102.1:0-2707 GCA_023487095.1 Patescibacteria group bacterium | reverse complement strand
CAACTTATTACAGACCTTGGCCAAACTACGCATGAGGAGGAACATCTAATTTGCGCAATGCTTGGTTTTCCGACTGACAAGCACACTCAGGTTTGCGGCACTTTGGATGAGGTTAATAATTTTAGAGAAAAAATATTAAATCTCCGCCAGCAATTGCCTTATGAAATAGACGGGGTAGTGGTACAGGTAAATGATCGCGAGATTTTTAAACGCTTGGGTGTGGTCGGCAAAGCGCCCCGTGGCGCCATTGCCTTTAAATTTGCCGCCAAAAAAGCCACAACTGTGGTGGAAGAAATTAAAATTCAGGTTGGCCGGCAGGGGAATTTAACGCCGGTGGCGGTTATGCGGCCGGTGGAAGTTGGCGGCGTCACCATCACCCACGCTTCCTTGCATAACGAAGATGAAATTAAGCGTTTGGGGCTAAAAATCGGCGATACCGTGGTGGTGCAAAGGGCCGGCGATGTAATTCCACAGATTGTGGAAGTATTGCCCAAAATGCGTTCGGGCAAAGAAAAGACTTTTCATATGCCAACTGTTTGTCCGGTTTGCGGTTTTAAAGCCGAACGCCAGATGATATCAGAAGGCGGTGAAAAAGGTACGGCTTTAATTTGTTCAAATCGCCGGTGCCCGGCCAAAGATTTAAAACAGCTGGAACACTTGGTAAATGCATTTGAAATTTATACCATCGGCCCAAAAATTTTGGCTCGGTTTAAGGATGAAGGGTTAATTACCGATGCCGCGGATATTTTTACTTTAAAAAAAGAAGATTTAGTGGGACTGGAGCGGTTTGGGGAAAAATCGGCGGAAAATATTATTAGCTCCATCAACTCTCATAAAATCATCAACCTGGCTAAATTTATTCAGGCGCTTGGTATTTTGCATGTGGGTGAAGAAACGGCCATAGATTTAGCCGCGCATTTTGGCAGTTTGGAAAAATTAAAAGCGGCTTCTTTTGAGGAAATAGACTCAATCCCAAATATCGGTGGGGCAGTAGCTAAAAGTTTGTATGATTACTTTCAGGACAAGCGTCATTTGGATTTTATTGAACGGTTAATTCAAGCCGGTGTGAAGCTGCAAGTTACCAGCTACAAGCTACCAGCTAAAACCGGGCCACCGGCAGGTAAAAAGGTTGGAGTAACGGGGATGCTGGAAAGTATGTCGCGGGAGGAGGCAAAAGCGGCGGTGCGTGAGGCCGGCGGGGATTGGGTGTCATCTGTTTCCAAAAATACCGATTATGTAGTTGCTGGCGAGAGCGCTGGCTCTAAATTAGCCAAGGCTAAAGCATTGGGGGTAAGGGTCTTGAATGAAAAGCAATTTTTAGATATAATCAAGCGTTAGTCAGGACTTCCACACCGCCGCTTTTTGGGCTGGCGGAGCCAGTCCCTCAATGCGGCTTTGGCCAATTTCGTCGTTAAAATGCTCCGGTGTTTGTCGCCGTACCTAAAGTACGTCTCCAAACATCCTCGCATTTTGCCTAGAACTTGGCTCAATGCGGAAGTCCTGCTAAATTAATAAATTATGAGAACCGTTATTAAGATCGGTACCAACGTAATATTTGACCAGGCTGGAAATTTGGATGAAAAGCGGGTTAAAAATATGGCGCAAAATATTGCGCGGCTTTACCATGAGGGCAACGAAATTATTCTGGTCTCTTCCGGCGCGGTGGCGGCCGGCCGGTTTGCCGCGCCCGGGCTTTCCAAAGACACTCATAGGAAAGTTTTGGCGGCCATTGGCCAACCCAGGCTCATGGAGGCGTACACCAAAGCTTTTCAGGACTGCAGTTTAAACGTTGGTCAGTGCTTAATTTCGCGCGACGATTTAATGAACCGCGAATCTTTTAACAATCTTATCAACATTTTTGACGGTTTTTTTACCAGCGGCGTAGTGCCAATAATTAATGAAAATGACGCCTTAGCACCGCGCAATGTTTATAATGACGCATTGGCGGCCATGCTGGGCATTGCCGTGCAGGCCGAGCATGTGGTGTTTTTAACAAATCAACCCGGGCTCATGACCGGCGATCCAAATCAAGACAAGGATGTTAAATTGATTCCCGTAGTCAGCAGAGTAGATAAGGAAATTGAAAGGCTGTGCAGTAAGGGTACTTCGGTGGCCGGAAGCGGCGGGATGATTAGCAAAGTAAAATCCGCGGAGCAGGCGGTTTTAGCCGGCATAACCGTGCATATTGCGGACGGCCGCGTAACTGATATTATCACCAAAATTTTTCAGGGAGAATCCGTGGGCACGCGATTTATTGCCTGCGCCGAAAAAGTTACCAGCGAACAAAAACGCTGGCTTATGGTCGCTAAAGGTTATGGTCAAATTGTAGTAGATGCCGGCGCCGCCGCGGCCTTAAAGAACGGCAAGAGCTTGCTGTTGCCCGGCGTGGTCGCTGTTAAGGGGTCATTTGAGGAAGGATCGGTGGTGGAAGTGAGCTCCAACGGCAAAATTTTAGCTTATGGCAAAATTAATTTTTCCGAAAAAGAGCTAAAAAAATTATTAGCGCAAAGAAGAAAAACCGACGTTAAAGTCAAGGAAATTATCCATTGCAATTATATGGTGGTGCTTAAATAGCTTGTAACATTGAGCATGTAGCATGAAGCAAAAAAATATTTTTATAATCGGCGCAGGGGTGATGGGTGGAGCAATCGCGAAGACTTTGGCCCAAAAAGGCGAAAAGGTTTTGGAAACAGCTGACACACAATCC
>JAMDEL010000059.1:1140-3208 GCA_023487095.1 Patescibacteria group bacterium | reverse complement strand
TACGGATGCCACGCTCGCAGAGTATTACGTCGTTGTTGCCATGCGCTACGACATACTCGGCGGACATCAGCAGTTCCCTGATTGTGGAGCTGAGTCCGCGCTTCAAGAGCACGGGCTTGCCGCACTTGCCCAGCGCCTTGAGCAACGCGAAGTTCTGCATGTTCCGCGCGCCCACCTGCACGATGTCGGCATAAGCTGCCACTAACGCGACATCCGCGTCCGACATCACTTCTGTCACGATTGCCAGCCCGGTTTGCTCGCGCGCTTTGGCCAAAAGCTTCAGCCCGTCTTCCGCCATACCCTGGAAATCATAAGGGGAAGTTCTCGGCTTGAACGCGCCACCGCGCAGGATCCTGGCGCCGCCTTTGACAGCAAGCTCGGCCGATTCCAAAATCTGCTTCTCGCTCTCTACCGAACACGGACCCGCCATGACCACGAACTCGGAATTGCCGATGTGGACCTTCCCTGCCGCCGTAATGGTCGTGCGCCGGTTTTTGAATTCCCGGGAAACGAACTTGTATGGTGCCGTGATGGGGACCGCCTTTTCAACAGAGTCCATAGACTCCAAGGTTTGGACGCAAACACTGGTGTCTCCAGCGCCAATCGCGCCGATAACCACCCGCTCCTCACCCTCGATTTCATGAATTCTGTATCCGAACTGCTTAATGACCTCAACGACGCCGTCGATTTCCTGTTGCGTCGCATGTTTCTTCATCGAGATAATCATCATGTCCTCCCTGGACTTGTCTCTGAAATTTCTGGCCCCAGCAGCCAAGCACAAAAAAACTCAGCTTTTAGCTGAGGCCGGGAGTTTTAAGTCGAATTTTTCTTGGTTTCTTTACCTTTTATTCAACTCAAAATTTCCAGTCTCAGCTGCCTGAGTAAAATAAAAGAACCAGAAATTTTGAGTGCGTTTCACCATATATTAAATAAAGTATAGCAAAACAAACGGAAATGTCAATTTCTTAAAAATCCGCTAAAGCCTGCTTAAGGCCATTAATTTCCAAAATTTCATCTAAGCCCTCACTCACCAGCTCGGCCTCTCTTTCTTTCTCCGGCACCACAATCCGGTAAACCTCGGGTAGTTCGGCCTCAATGCTTTGGGCCAGGGTGACTTTGTGGGCCAGTTTCTGCAAAGCGGGGTAGTCTACGTTGTTCAAAAACAGATCCAAGGCTGAGGCTTTGAAATAGCCCCGGCTATTTTTTAGGATTGCCAGGCTGCTTTCAGCAAAATTCCCGGTCTCCAGGTTTGCAACCGCCAAAGCGGCTTCCGCCTCACCCATTTCTGCGAGCAGAACGGCAAATTTATTTTTAATTTCGGTGAGCCAGGTTGTCTGGTTAAACCCGCCAAGACAAGTTACTTTGTAATATAACAGCACCAAAAAGCACATTAAGCTAGTCGGGTAAATTTCCCTGGCAGCAAGCGCAGCCGAAATTTGTTCTGGCTTGAGTGCCAGGCTGACATTTGAGTTGCCCAAAGAACCGTTCTGCCGGGTAAAAGCAAAACGGCGGCCTTTTGCATCCAGCCCCCAAAACAGAAAACTGCCCCGTCCCCCGCCAAAAGCTCCCCTAACGCCGTTAAAATGCTTTTCCACCAGGTTCCAGCCGTATTCTGTAAATAGTAATTTATGTAAAATATGCTTCGGGTTTGTGCAGACCGCCTCCGTTATAATTCCGCCCACCAAATCCTCCAGGGGAAAATAAACCAGCTGGGGCGCAGTGGGAAAAATCTCTCGCCAAATTTTATGGTTAACTGAGCAGGCTTGGTCTGAAAAATTATCAAAGTCCTCCGCTGTGAAAACTTTTTCAAACAGACTGCGAAACCGCTCTTTTTGCCCGGCGGTTAAGAAGTCAAAGCGATTAACCTTGTCCGCAACCTGCAAAAATCTGTGATTGCTTATTGCCGGAGACTTAAAAACCGTTCCGGTTTTCTGCTCATCGTTAAAAAAAGAAAGCTTAATGAGCCTGCGGTCTTTGGGATCTGTCAGCACCAAGCACCCGGGCCAGGAAGAATTGTTTAGGGAAACGCCGGAAGTGGAAAGCACGGGCAAAAAGAGCGGTTTCGCAG
>JAMDEL010000059.1:0-1130 GCA_023487095.1 Patescibacteria group bacterium | reverse complement strand
TTTTAGCGAAAAAATTAGGTTGGAGTTTAAAAAAAACGGGTGACCGAACAGCCCATGATGGTCAATGGTTGAAACCAGGCCGGTTTCCAAAAACTGTCGGGCTACCGAAACCGCGAGGTCTTCACCATAAATACGCCCCAGGTTTTTTTCCAAAAGCCGGGCAACCAAATTTTCCGGTTCCACAGGTTGGGTCTTCCAGGTCTTGGCGTAGTCAGCCAGCGGGAGCCGGCCATGCCTTTCATAAATCAGCGCCAAAGTTTTCTGCCTGGCAAAGACCGCTGTTCTTATTTTTTCCAGAACGGACTCTTCCATAAGCTGAATTATAGCCTGGGGATTAAAAAAACAAAAACCCTTTCCCAGTTAACCGGGAAAGGGTTGGGGATACTTTTTTACTTGATGTTTATGTCCTTGTTATTCGGTGCGACCGATTTGGGACCCGGGCCGATATCACCCGTTTGCTGACCGAGACAAAAATAATAGACATAGTCAGGATAAACATTGACCCCGGGCGCAATAGTCGTAGGTGACCCGCTGGCAGTATAGTAGTACTGGTTCCAAGCCACTCCATTACAGTTCGGATCGCGCTCAACGCAGTTATAGCCGTCACCCGCCACATGGACTTGGCCCGCGCACACCCCGTCGGGCGGATTGGGGGCAGCCGGAATGGTCGCTGCCATTTTGCTCAAATCCTGGGGCACCCCGTTCACCCCGGCTGGATAGCCTTTGTTGGTGAGGTTGTAAATTTCTAAAATCTTAATCATACCCACAATATCGCCTACCCGCTTGGCGTTCCTGGCTTTTTGCCTGGCTTGCTGAAAAGCCACCAAACCCACTGAGCTTAAAAGCGCAATAATTGCCACAACCACCAAAAGTTCTGGCAGGGAAAAACCCGGATTGGAGCCTTTTTGTTTATATTTCATAAAGTGATTAACTTTGTCTATATTATGGCATAGTCTGACAAAAAGGCAAGTGTGGATAATAAAAAAGTGAAGATTAGGCCGGGGCTTGAAAAAAAATCTAAAATATCGTAGAATATCATAGACGCATTTAAGACACTCCTCTGGGTCGGTAGCTCAGTCGGTAGAGCAGCGGCCTTTTAAGCCGTTTGTCGTGGGTTCGATCCCTACTCG
>JAMDEL010000101.1 GCA_023487095.1 Patescibacteria group bacterium | reverse complement strand
CACGACCAGTTGACTAGCACCGCGATTGCCGCGCCAAGGGTAATGGCCGGCACGTAGGGGAAGGTGCTCTTCCCACGTAGCCCGACGACGACTCCAATGGCAGCGCCGGCCAGTGCCGACCACCAGCTGCTAATCAGCTCCGACGGTACCGCTTATACGAAACTCTATGAATTTAAAGGCGATATAAAGAGCAATACCTGGCTTGTGTATCCTGAGAGCCAGCCCCTGGCGGTCTGCGACTATGCTGCTCCGCCCGCGGGCTGCCAGTACATTAAAGGTCCGAATTATAATGAGCAAACCGCGTGCGGCATGGTGCTCAAGTGTGCAGCTTCCGACGGCTTGCAGAATACCAGCACCAGCACCGCAACCAGTACGGGCGCCAGTGCCGATTGCAGTATAACTTTGCCCAAACCACACCCAGTGTGAGTGTGCGGTACATTAAAGACAGTATTACGAAATCCGGCTGGGTGGCTATTCGTGAAATGGAATTTTATGGCCCGGACGGCAGCAAGCTTAAGCCTGCGGGCGCCAGCACCAGCTGTGATTGGTGCAATTACGGCACTGCGCCTTCCTATTCCGTGGGCGCCAAGGGCGCGATTGACGGCAACACCCAACTAGTCTGGAACGCGGGCGAAACCGCGGATAATTGCAGCTGGTATGTCTTACACACGCGCAATGACGGTATTTACGGTTACGGTTGCGCGGCCTATACAGTGCGCAAGGCCTGGCTGCAGGTGGATTTTGGCTCCACAGTGCAAGTTTCCAAGATTCGGATTTTGCCCATGGGGCAAAGTACGGACAGGGTGGATGAGTTGTCCGGAAGTGTTGATGGGCAAAGTTATACTGCAATCGGCAGCTTGAAAGCCTCAACCGCAAATCCGGCCACGGACGACAAGTGGATAGAGTACGTGGTGAAATAAAAACATTATCAAAACCGGTTCGCCTACCCTGGCGGACCGGTTTTTTTTATGCCCTAAATCCACTATAATAAACCCATGACTCCTCCCAAAAACAACACCAGCCGGTATATGCTGGTGGATGGCAATGCGCTCATCCACCGCGGTTATCACGCCATTCCGGCGCTGGCCACCAAATCCGGCGAAAATACCAATGCGGTTTATGGTTTTGCCATGATTTTGCTTAAGGCTATGAAAGACATTAAGCCCACCCATGTGGCTTGCACGTTTGATTTGGCGGGCCCGACTTTCCGGCACGAGCAGTACAAAGAATACAAGGCCACGCGGGTGAAGGCGGACCAGGAGCTGTATGACCAGATTCCGCGCGTCAAAGAGGTAGTCAGGGCGTTGAATGTTCCAATTTTTGAGCAGGCGGGTTTTGAGGCCGATGATTGCCTGGGGACCCTGGCTGTGGGCATCCACAAGCTTGACCCCGAAGCGGAGGTGCTGATTGTAACCGGGGATTTGGACACGCTGCAGCTGGTCAACCATAAGATTAAGGTGTATACGATGCGCAAAGGCATTACGGATACCGTGATTTACGACGCCAAGGCCGTCCGCGAGCGCTACGGGCTGGTGCCGGAGCAGATGGTGGACTATAAGGCTTTGCGCGGCGACCCTTCTGACAATATCCCCGGAGTAAAAGGCATCGGGGAAAAAACAGCCAGCGAGCTGATTAAGGAATTTAAAACTTTAGATGGGCTGTATCAGGCAATCCATGAGCAGAAAATTCGGGACCGAATTAAGCCCCGCATCCTAAACTTGTTAATGGAGCAGGAGGCCCAGGCGCGGCAGTCTTATCAGCTGTCGCAGATTGTGTGCAGCGTGCCACTTAATACTAAAGTTCCGGCTTATGATTTTGACAGTCTGCACCAAAAACAGACTTTGGAGTTGTTTAAAGAGCTTGAGTTCAGAAGTTTGCTTGCCAAATTGCCCGCGCCCGGCGGCTTGCAAACCGGCGGGGCGGAGTTGGGCGGTTCTGCGGCAGGGGAGCTGTCAACGGCGGCGCGCCAGGAAAACGAGGAAAAAATTGGCCAGCAGGAGTATAGCCTAGTGGACACGCCCTCAAAACTGGCGGCACTGGAAAAGCTGCTTGCAACGGTTCCCGCCCTGGCGCTGGATACGGAAACCAGCGGTTTGGATCCGCGGGCCTCGCGGCTGGTGGGCGTGGGCCTATGTGCTGCCGCAGGCCAGGCCTACTATATTCCCGCCGAAATTTTTAGCCAAGCCGAAACGCTGCAGAAGATTTTGGCGTCTGTGCAAGTGGCAAAAATTGGACACAACTTGAAATTTGACTTGGAAGTTTTAACGGCTGCAGGCTATGCCCTAAATGGTTTGGCCTTTGACACCATGATTGCTTCCTACCTTTTGAATGCGGGTACGCGCCAGCACAATCTTGAGGCTCTGGCTTTTTCGGAACTGGGCTACCAGATGCAGCCCATTGAAGAGTTGATCGGCAAGGGCAAGAACCAAATAACCATGGACCGGGTGGAACCAGCCAAGGTTTCCTGGTATTGCTGCGAAGATGTGGACGTGACGCTCAGGCTGAAGCAGTTGTTCGAGCCGCGCCTGAAATCTGAAGGATTGGCCAAAATTTTTAAAGAGATTGAAATGCCGCTCGTGGAAGTGCTGGCCAAAATGGAAACCGCGGGCATTGGACTGGACGTAAAAACCCTAAATCGGCTTTCCGGCGAAGCAGAAGTGCTGATTAAGGATTTGGAAAGCGAAATTTTCAAGCAGACAGGCGAAGAGTTTAATCTTAACTCGCCCAAGCAGCTGAAAGAAGTGCTGTTCGAAAAGTTGGGCCTGGTGCCCGTGGAAAACCGGAAAACCAAAACCGGCCTGTCGACCTCAGCCGACAATCTGGAAAAAATGTTGGGCCAGCACCCGGCCATCCCTAAAATTTTGGAGTACCGGGAACTGGCGAAGCTGCAGTCCACTTACCTCATGGCTTTGCCGGATTTGGTCAGCAAACGGGACGGGCGGATTCACACCAGTTATAACCAGACCGTGGCGGCCACGGGCCGGCTGTCCTCCACAGACCCGAATTTGCAGAATATTCCCGTGCGGGGCGAAGGGTTGGGCAGCGAAATCCGCAAGGCGTTTGTGGCGGCCAGGGGCTATAAATTTTTGTCCATAGACTATTCCCAGATTGAACTGCGCGTAGTGGCTCATTTGGCCAAGGATGCCAAAATGATGGCCGTGTTCAAAAACGGCGAAGACATTCACGCCAAGACAGCTATGGAAATTTTTGGAGTACCAGCGGAAAAGCTGACCAAAGACATGCGCCGGGACGCTAAAACCATCAACTTCGGCATCCTATACGGTGTGTCT
>JAMDEL010000051.1 GCA_023487095.1 Patescibacteria group bacterium | reverse complement strand
CGGTGGCAAAAAGCCGGTAATCTTTTATTTCTTGATTCGGTTTTCCGAAAGCGAGAAAATTATGGGCAAGGAATATGCTGCCGGCCAGAGCCGTGCTTTGTTTGACGATTTTCTGCTGTACCAGTTTAATGCGTTTGCTGAGCAACATGGTCACTGCCGAGAGGATTGGCACAATAGCCAAATAGACGCAAGCCACCACCCAGCTGACAAAAAACGCGTAGGCAATCACAAACGCGAAACCGATGGCGCTAAAGAATAAAATATTGACGAAATTGGCAATCAGGTTTTGGGTATCCAGCCTTACGCGCTGCAATTTTTCCAAAGTTTCCCCGCTGCGCTGGTCCTCAAAAGTTTGGTACGGCAGCTGGAGGCTTTTGGCCAGCCCATCGGTATACATATTGGCGCCCAGCCGCTGGGTAACCGTGTTAACATAAAAATCCTGAAAATTTTTGGCCACGCGGGAGACAAATGCCGTACCCATGGACAGCAGCAGCAAAAAACTCACACCCCGGAAAAATTCCGAGCGGGTCAACTCGCCAAAGCGAGTCACAAAATTGTCCATGATCAGCCGGAATATGTAAGGGTCCAACAAGGAAAAGATCTGGTTAACTGCAGCGAGCACCATAGCCAAAGCCAGCAGTTTCCAATACTTCTTCAGGTAAACAAAAAGAATGCGCATAAGTTTGGGGTTAAAAAATCAGGACTGGGACAGCCCTTGTTAAAAACTTTAAAAGTTTGGCCTACAAAAACCTTCCAAAAAAGCTGACCAAAACGGTCAGAGTTATTATCACGGCAAAAATCCTCACAAACCAGCTGGAAAAACCGCGGGCAGCATATTCCTTGCCCATAATTTTCTCGCTTTCGGAAAACCGAATCAAGAAATAAAAGATTACCGGCAGCATTGCGCCATTGAAGAAATCGGCGTACAAAGTGAGCTTGAACAGGTTGACTTGGGGAAACAGCGCGGCCACCAGGCCCAAAACGATTTGTAAAATGAAAAAAGCGTAAAAGACCTTGCCTTTCAAAAAGCTCGCGTTCAGGGTTCTTTCGTATCCGAAAAACTCGGTAAACCCGTACGCCGTAGCCAAAGGCACAATGGTCAAACCCAAAAAAGAGGCGGCCAAAAGTCCGGTGGCAAAAAGCAGGTAAGCCATATGCCCGGCCACCGGTCGGATGGCGGCGGCGGCCGACAGCCCGTCGCTAACCTGAATATGGTTAGCGAACAACGTGTAAGTAACAGCGATCGCAATCATCCAAGAAAAAAAGTTGGTCAGAAAAGCCCCGAAATAGACTTCCGCTTTTTCGTGCTTAAGTTGTTCCGGCTTCAACCCTTTGTCAGTAATATAGCTGTTTACGAAAAATTGGCCCCAGGCCGTGACGGTGGTCCCCAAAACCGCAATCAGAGTGAACCAATAGTGAGGGTCGCCAATCTGGATCTGGCGCGGAAAAACCAAGCTCTCGCGGAGAGCCTCGCCCCAATTTGGCTTGACCATAATGGCCGAGACCACGTACGTGCCATAAAACAAAATCGTAAACAGAAAGAGTCGCTGCAAATTCTTAAAATTCAGTATCACCACCAAGGCAATAAGCAGGCCGCAGGCGAAAATCAGGGAAGATTGCCAGGGCAAGCCGAACATCTGAATAGCTGCTTTCAGGCCGCTGACATTTTGCAGCACTACCCCCTGGTTAACAAAAAAGTACAGCAAGAAAACCACAACCGTAACCCTGACCCCATAATGCTCGCGGATCAAATCTGCTAGGCCTTTGCCGGTCACAATCGCAATGCGCGCGCCCAACTCTTGAGTCACACCCAGCAGAATGGTGGTCAGAATAATAAAGTACTGGGAGGCCATCCCATACAAAGAAGCCGCCACCGAATAAGTGGCCACCCCGCCGGCGTCGTTGTCAGCCACGGCTGTAATAAGTCCAGGGCCCAAAACCGCCAAAAAAATAAGCAAATTGCTCTTATGTTTTGCAAACCAATTTTTCACCGGTAACTCCTTAAGCGTTGGGGAACAGATACCGCATGACGTCGTCTATAGTAACGACTCCTGCGAGCTTGCCTTCGTGGTCCACTACGGCCGCGCTGAATAAATTATATTTGGTCATAACCTGGATCACCTTCTCAATCTTGTCCGCAGGTTTTAAGGTTGAAGTCTGAGTAAGGGATTTAAGCAGTTGCTTCATGGTTGTCCCGGCTACTGCCAACAGTAACCGACGGAGGGAGACGACTCCGAGAAACCTATTGTCCTGGCCAACCACATAAACGAAAATCACCGAACGGAAGCGGGGCGAAGCTCTTTTAATTTCTGCAATTACTTCATCAACTGTCCAATCCGGCCGCGCACTCACAAAATCCAAAGTCATCAGGCCGCCCGCAGTGTTGTCCTCGTACCGAATAAGCTTTTCCACGCTTTTGGCTTTCACCCCCTGGATTTTGGCCAAAAACCTACTCGCTTCTTCGCGGTTAAAACTCTTAACCAAGTCTGTGGCCTCGTCCGAAGACATTTCACCCAAAATTTTACCCGAAGCTTCAGGCCCCAGATATTTAGCCAGAACGCTCTGTAGCTGAGGATCCAATTCCTCCATAACCTTAGCGGCTTCTTCGGCATTCAATGAGGCCAAAAGGCTGCTCCCCTGCTTAACGTCCAAGTCTTCCACAATGTTTGCCAGGTCAGCGGGGTGCAGGCGGCTTAAATTGCTAATCGCAGTATTCAGCTGCAAAGGCTTACCCTCCAGCTGCTCAGCCTGGCGCCAATCAATCAGCTCAACCTTAAACGGCTGGGCCAAAAGCGAATTCCCCAGCCCGAGACGCCTTAAAATGCCTCGAAAGCTCGGGTCGATGCCCAAAACGCACATTTTATTTTCAAAAAACCCGATCCGCAAATCGTTGACCCGCACCACCCGCGTGCCGGCCACGTCTACAATCTGCTTATCTAAAACGTCCTGCTTCAAGCGGACGAAGTTTCTTTCAGGCAGCTGGCGCTGGACGACTTTGCCGAACATGGTCTTTAAGGAAATGTGGCTGGAAGAAAAATTTTCAACAAACTCATACGGCACGAAAACCGACTCAACAGATCGCGGCTGCTTAATTTCCAAATACTCCAAAGGGGAAAACGTTCCATTCTTCGGACTAATCAAAATATCCTTAAGCTTACCGACGGTAGTGTCGGTATTGTCAGTTACCCGATTATTCAAAAGTTCGCTGATGTAGGGCATGACAGCTCTCTTTTCTGACCAAATAAAAAATAAGTACCCGCCGCGATTTAGAATTTCGCCTTTAGTTTAACATTAAAGACCTTTAAAAACAAGCATGGCTAACCACCGGCTATT
>JAMDEL010000064.1 GCA_023487095.1 Patescibacteria group bacterium | reverse complement strand
TTGTTGTCTCTATAACAATTTCCCTTCTGCTTTTAGGGTATCTTTTAAAACTCATTACAGTATTTAGTGGCGGTCATTAAGCCTTTGACATTCCCTCAAAAACCCCTAAACTATAGATGAAATCATTAAACTGAAAATTATGACTAAATGGCATCAAAATCAAACAGCCAGAATTGTTATTAGTATTTTGGTAATTTTGCTGGCTGCTTTTTTGGTTTATAAAATCAATCATAAAAAGGAAGCTCCAATAGAGGAGCAAAAACAAAACACAATTCCAACCCAGGCAGAACTAAGCATGCCAAAAACTCAATCGGCAATTTGGGAAGGAGTTTTAAAAATTTCCGACGATAGCAAGCGCGGCAATTTGATGTTGATTATGCAAGAACGCAAAATTTATATTTTTACCAGCCGGGATTTTACCAACCTAATTGAAAAAAATGTAGCCGTAACTTACGAAGGCACTTTAGACAGCTTTGTTTTAGGCGATATTAATGAAAAAACCAACTAACTATGATTCTGGAACATTTTGACGCGCCATGGGACTACGAGCTTCTTGACACCGGCGAAGGTTTTCGTTTGGAAAAATGGGGAAACGTGATTCTTCAAAGGCCGGATCCGCAAATTATTTGGCCCCGGTCGCTTCCCGATGCCGAATGGAGTAAATCCGCTGCCATTTTTAAATCCGCGAAATGGGAAATTAAGCACACCCTGCCAGATCCATGGATAATTAATTTTAACAATGTTCGTTTCCTGCTTAAACTTTCACCATTTAAACATACCGGCCTGTTTGCCGAACAGGCGGCCCAATGGGATTGGATGACGGGCAAGTTAACAAGTTCGTCAAGTTATAAAGTTATAAAGCCAAGCTCTAAGACTTCCAACTTGGAACTTGATAACTTTACAAACCTTAAAACTTCGAACAAATTTAAAGTGTTAAATTTGTTCGCTTACACCGGCGCGGCAACCGTGGTTTTGGCCAAAGCCGGATGCCAGGTAACCCACGTTGACGCGTCCAAACCGGCTATTAGCTGGGCCAGTGAAAACCATAAGCTCAATCATTTGCCGGCTGATTCGGTGCGCTGGATTTTGGATGACGCGGTAAAATTCGTGAAAAGAGAATTAAAGAGAGGTCAACAGTACGACGGAATTATTATGGATCCGCCGGCATTTGGACATGGACCGACCGGCAAGACCTGGAAATTCAACGAGGATTTGCCAAAGCTGCTCGCCGATTGCATAAAACTGCTGTCCCCTGACGCAAAATTTCTAAGTTTAAACGGCTATGCCACCAACTCCTCGGCTTTAGCTATTAATAATTTACTGGAAGGTGCGATGCGATCCAAAGTCGGAAAGATTGAATTTGGCGAACTCTGTCTTAAACAAAAAACCGGCCGACTGATTTCGACCGGAATCTTCTCCCGCTGGTCATTAGCTTAACTTATAACTGATAATTAATAACAAATAACTCTTTGTTTGTTATAAGTTATAAATTATTTGTTATCAGTTATTTCCCAACCGGTTCCAAATATCCCAAAGTTTTATTATACAAATCGTCCAAAGTCATACTGCCTTTGATTAAATACTCTTTTACATTTCTTTCAGCCAGCATCATATTCCGCAATTCCGGCTTGTCCAAATTGGTTAAAACCAAAACCGGCACCTGATTAAGCCGCTCCTCGGATTTCATATAATCTAAAACTCCGCTGGAGCCGTCTTCTTTGGTCAAAAGCAAATCTAAAATTACCAGCTCCGGGGTAATTTTTGCCAATAGCTGTTTGGCTTCTTCTGGCGTGCAAGCTGTAAAACTTTCTACATTTTGTGTACTAAAGCGTTTTTTTAAAGTCGTTAAGATTAAATTGTCGTCATCAATAATTAGCACGATATGTTTAGGCATGGGCATAAAATTATACCTCGGTTGGGTCAGCAACGGAGCGGCCCAAAACAATTAAAAATAAAAGCGGCAACACCAGCCAAATAAAACCGGATGCAGACGATAAAAAAATCAAATTCACCAATGCCGAAAACTTCAAGCCAAAAACTGACAAATATACCAATACGGTATTAATTAACAGACCAATTTGTAAAAAAGCAAAAATTAAAGTAAAGGGGATGGCGCCAAAGTGCCGGCCGTCGGCCGAAGTGCGAAATGCATAGCGCGCGAGAAGTACAAACAATACAACAAAAATCAATAAAAAACTCACTAACTGCTGCAGGCCTGCCAAACTGCCAGGCAATTTTTGGTTAATGGCGTTAGTTAGCCAAGGCGCTTCTAAAACCATAAGCCTGGCAATATACAAGCTAAACAACAAGCTAATGGTCCGCCCCCGGCCTGCGGCAAAGGCGTAGAACACCGATGCCACGGCCCAAAATAAAAAAATAAACAAATCCCAAGACGGGGTTTGCCAGTTCAAACTATGAATAAGTTGATTTGCGTCAGCGGCAGTCATTTTTGTTTCAAGTTTTATTATTTAGCCACCAAAGATAAAATAGCTTTTTTAAGCTCTGGGAGATGATATTTAAGCACGCCCCAAGTAATATTTAAATCTATGTCAAAATATTCGTGAACTAAAATGTTTCTCATTCCGGCCGCTTCTTTCCAAGGAACTTCCGAATGCGCATTTTTATAATCTTCGGTAATATTTTTTACCGCTTCCCCAATAATCCCAAGCCGTCTTACTATCGCATCTTGTTTTTCTTCTGAATTAAAAAATTCTTCTTCCGTCACATTGGCAATATAGCTTTCTATTAAGTCTATTGATTCAACAATATCCGTAAGCCAAACTAAGTTGTTTGTTTTATCCCTCATAAATTACAACTTGTTCTTTTAAAACCTTGTCCCTAATGACTCTTTTAATGGAAGCATATGTGCCAATATCAACTTTTTTCCCAAGAGTCGTTTCTAGCTTGTCCTGCAAATCTATTAAATCAAATAAACTCTTGCCTTTAGGCAATTCCACCAAAATATCAACATCGCTTTTTTCGTCCGCTTCCCCCCTGGCAATAGATCCAAAAAGAGACGACTTTAAAACGCCGGCTTCCTTAAGAATCGGCACTATTTGCTTTTGGATTGTTAATACTTCTTCTGACATAATTTTATATTAATATTTACACTGTCACCTTACTCTCTCTCTCTCTCTTTGTCAATCGGGCGGGGCTTTTTTGGCCGTTGGTTAGAGGCTTAAAGTTTATAAGGTAAATCCAGATTCAAGTTAAAGGTGCAAATTTGGTTTTATTATTTACAAATTTGTGGTATAATAATAAAAATTATGTCAGAAGAAGTATTAACAATCCAAAAGCAAATAGTGCCGATTCTTAAGGAAGCCGGCGTTTTAAAGTCGTCTCTTTTTGGATCTATTGCCAGGGGGGAAGCGGAC
>JAMDEL010000049.1 GCA_023487095.1 Patescibacteria group bacterium | reverse complement strand
TATACTGCCACTCTATTTCCAAGTTAGCCGGCGCATCCTGCATGGCCTGTTTGGCCAAAGCCAGGCCGTCATCTTTGCGGCCGCCCAAAATTAAGATCTGCGCTTTAAACATCCGGGCTTCCGTGCGCCGGGGGGCAAGCTCTATGGCCCTATTTAAACTGTCTATGCCTTCCGCCGAAAAAGTCTTGCCTGCCAGGCTGTCCCTGACCAAAACCGCGTTTGCCAACCGTTGGTAATAAATCGGGTTAGTATTGACCCGCGCCACCGTGTTTTCCAAAGCCTTGATGCTCTTTTCCAAAAACTGTATCTTTGTTGCGTTGTCCAGTTTCTGGTTGTAAGCCGCATTTAAGGCGGATTCGGCAAAACGGGCCGACGATTCGCCAAAATCGAAATTGGCCGGGTTATTAACCGCGCTTTCAAAAAAATCCATTGACTGCTTGGGGTCAACTGCTGCGTAGGCATAGCCATAGTTTACGTCCGCCGAGGCCTGCATGGCCGAGGCATCGGTCACGGAAACCGCGTATACGGAAAGAAGCAAGACCAGACCAAAAATCGCATAACCGGCTTCCGCAGGCAAAACCTGCGAAACAACCGGCTTGTTTCCCTGTCCTCTGCTGGTTATGGCCCGGCCTTCCGTCCAGACATACGCGCAAAAGGCCGAATATGCATAGAACATCATGCTGCCGGAAACGTTATCAAACACGAACAGGTTTTGTAACTGGTAGACCAGGGCTCCGGCCGAAAGCAGTATAAATTCCAGCAAGCTTAAAAATCCGGTCTTATAGCCCCGGTAAGCCGCGTAAATGGAAAGGACAAAAATACCAAGGTAAGCCAAAAGCCCGAACACGCCCGTAGTAACCAAAACTTCCAGCAGGAAGTTGTGGGGCTTATCAAACCAGCTGGAATCATACTTGGTGATTTCCGGGTCATGAAATTTGTTGGCCACAATGTAGTAGTTTTCCGGACCCGTGCCTTTAAGGCCGTATTCAGGCAAACCCTTTAGAGCAGTGCGCCACTGGATAAACCGGCTCTCCGTGTTGTGGTCCTGCAAAGTAAACACGCGCCTTACAGTCGAGTCGGGAGGCAGCTTATTGCTGTTCATGTAGAGAAAACCCGCCAGGGCTATAAAAGCCACTACCCCAACGCCGCCTACGAGCCTGACTTTGTTGCTCCCCACAAAAGCCAAATAAACCAAGCCTGCCAAAAACAAACCCACAATCAAGCCAACTATGGCGCCGCGGGTACCGCTGAAAAAAACCGCCAAAAGCTGTAAAAACACCAGCGCCCAATACGTAACTTTGCCTCCAACAGTGTCTGACTGCAGGGCAAAAAACGCAGACAAAAACATGGGCAGGATCATAAAACTGCCCACGTAAATGGGATTGCCGAAAAAAATGGAAATGCGAGGCAAAGAAGGGTCCGTTACCCAAGGCGGCATGCCTAGGGCAGTCAGAACTCCATAAAGGCCTAAAATTCCGGCCACCCAAACTGCGGCTTTCAAAAAACCGGCAAAACCCTTGGGCGACATTTTAGCAAAAGAAACCAAATAAAAATAAGTCAACGTCAGGTGCAGCAAGTAGTAAACGCCGCCCATGCGCTCAAAGTTGCCCCAAAGGGATTTGTTTATGTTTACGCCCGTAAACGAAGTCAGTAAGTTTATAACCCAAAAAGCAACCACGGCCCAAGTCAGTGGGTTTTTCATGTCCGGACGGGCTTTGGGCTCGGCTGCCAAAAAATACGCGTAAAACGGCAGGGCCAGTATAATGCAAATGCGCAAATAAAAAGCCTTGCTGGTCACGAATGGGAACAGCAGGTCTTTATAGACCATAAGCGGGGTTAAGAGGCTTAAGAAAAGCAGGGCGGCAAACAGGTAAAAGAAAAATTTATTTCGCATCCGGTATATCAACCTTTCATTCCAAACGCCGTTTTCGAGCGCTTGTGTTCAATTAATCGTAAACCTAAAAACTTGCGTCCTTGATGGGTTTTCAAATAGCCTTCTCGGCGTTTGGCGTCTTGCATATTGGTACAACCTTCAAAATAAACTAATTTGTACGGCTTATGAATATCGGTGTAAACACTTTTACCTTTATTATGTTCTTCCAATCTTTTCTTCAAATTACCGGTATATCCAATATACCTACTTCCGTCCTTTATGCTTTCTAAAACATAAATATAGAAGAACATATGAAAGGTTGTATTACCGGAGCATTCAGCTATATAAATATTACAGTTAAATTTGCTTACTCTTAAGTATACCAAATATTTAAAACCCCCGCTTCCGGGGGTTTTAAAAGAAAATATTTTTTATTGCTTAATAAAGGTAATAACCCCTTCCCCTGCGGAAAGCCCGCTGGTAATTTCCACCAACCCCCCGTCCGCCTCCATGCCCGTGGTTACCGGAACCTCTTTATACGCTTTGGTTTTTTCGTCCGTAATCACCCGGACAACTTTGCTGCCATCCGTCTTGCCCAAAACCGCGCGCGCGGGTATTGCCAAGACACCCGGTTTCTCGCCGGTTAAAATAGTCAGGTTAGCGGTCATACCCGGCTTAATCTCTTCCAACTTGTCCACCTGCACCGTAACTTTGTAATTCACCACCCCGGAAACCACAGTGGAAGCCGGGTCAACCGCTTCCACTTTGGCCGTAAATTTCCTGTCCAAGCCCAGCGCGTCAAAAGTCGCGTCCACTTTTTGGCCGACTTTCACGCTGGCAATGTTAGCCTCGGAAATATTGGCTTCCACGTGCAAGTTATTTACATCCTGCAAAACGACAGCCTCTTTCAGAGCCGTGGCCAGCTCCCCGACTTTCACATCCACTTTGGTAATTGTGCCTTCGGAAGGCGCGCGGATAATCGTATTTTCCAAATCCGCCTGTGCAGCCTGCACCTGGCCCTGGGCCGTAAGTATGGCCGCCTGAGCTGCATTCAAGTCCGCTGGCCGGGCTTTTGCCCGTTTGAAATCCAAAGCCGCCTGAGCTGCATCCACGCTCGCCTGAGCCTGGCTAATGGCTGCTTCTTTAGCCTGCAAAGCGGCCTGGTAAGCATTGTAATTGGCCACATAAGTTGAGGCTTGGGTGTTGGGAATGGAAACCGTCCAGGTGTTGCCGGCAGACCCGCTGGTGCTGGAAAATTGGATATACAGACCCTTGCTGCCCAAAGCCTGGGGCGTTACGTCCACATTGCCGCTGCCGCTTTCCAAGCCGCCGTACTGGAACCTAATATTATTTCCCGTGGGAACGAGAGTAATAGAATACTGCCCCTGGTCCTTGCCCACATAAGTGCCTGAAATGGTGGCAGTAAGGTTGCTGTTGTTGCCCGTCCCTGGAATCGCAGCCAAACCGGAATTCATTAAAGCCTTGTACGCATTATCTACCGCTACCTGCTGC
>JAMDEL010000068.1 GCA_023487095.1 Patescibacteria group bacterium | reverse complement strand
AGAATGTCCATGGCGCCAAAATTCTGGATGGCATCCAGGCGTTTTACCACGACTTTCTTTTTTGACATATCCAGAGCGCCTTTGGAGAGGTTGACAGTGACTATCATGGGCAAAGTTTCGGGTGCAAGCCCCACAGCCACGGCCAAGGCAAAAAGCAGGCTGTCAAAAAAGTCACGCCTATCCAGGAGATTGATAGCCAAAATTATTGCCACCATGGACAAGATGGCTTTTATCATCAGCCAGGTAAAATCCTTAATCCCCCGGTCAAATCCTGTTTCCACGGGATTAGCGGAAAGGCTGTCGGAAATTTTTCCAAACTCAGTGTAACTGCCCGTATGAAAAACTACACCCGAACCCGTGCCGCTCACCACCGATGACCCCGTAAAAAGCAAGTTATGGGCTTTCAGAAATCCCCTGGCCTCGTCTACCGGCCGGCTAAATTTTTCCACGGGCAGCGACTCGCCGGTCAGGCTGGACTCGCTTACAAAAAGGTCATTAGAGGAGACCAAGCGCAAATCGGCTGGCACAATGTCGCCCGCCGACAAACTGACAACATCACCTGGCACCAGGTCGTTTATTTTTAATTCTTTTAGCTGGCCGTTTCTTAAAACGGCAGCCATTACCCTGACCAAGGCATTTAGTTTTTCCACTGCTTTTTCGGCCCGATGTTCCTGGAAAAAAGACAAAAGGCCGCTCATGGCCGCCATGACATAAATAATTACGGCGCTGAACTTATCGCTAAAAAACAGCGAAAACGTGCCCAAGACCAAAAGCAAAATAATCAGCGGATTGGCAAACTCGACGTAAATCTCGTGCAGTAATTTTCTCTTTTCGCGTCTGGCCGCCTCGTTCTTGCCGTATCTGAAAAGCCTGCGCCTCGCCTCAGCATCCGAAAGGCCTTCCCGGGAAGTTTTGAGCCGGCTGTAGATTTCGTTTTCGCTGACTGCGGAAACATCAAATTTCAAATCCTGGGACATGCCCAGCCGGAAATGTTTTTTATGGAATAAGCCGTGAAGTCTAACGTGCATAAAAAAACTGTCTGATTAAGTACCCAACGGCCTATCAGCCGATAGCCGTAACTTTCTCCAACGCAAGGACTACCAATAAAATTTGCTGGACAAGCAAGAGACCGATGCCGACAAGAAAATATATTTTCCTAGTCTTATGCCTGAAGAAAAACATGCCCGTAAGCACACCCAAGGAAGCAAAAAACACGGAAATAAAGAAAAAAGACGCTTCGGGTAAGCGTTCGGCCGCAGGCTTTAGGCTTTTTTTCTTGTCCACCCCGACCCAGACAAAAGCAAAAGAATTAATAACCACCAGCGCGCCAAAAAATAGGATATAAAGGTTCTGCATTTTATTTTTGATTTGCCAAAATCAAACGCTTTGCAAGCAGGCTGAACAGGGTGACTATCAGGCTTCCCAAAAAAGCCGGCCAGAATCCGGCCACATAAAACCCCTTAACCAACCCCGCCATCCAAAAGACCCAGGCATTAACCACTAAGAGGAACAAACCCAAAGTCAAAACACTTAAAGGAAAAGTCAAAATTTTGACCGGCCAGCCGAACAGCACGTTTAAGACACCCAAAACCAAAGCCACAACCAGAGCCACCCAAAAACTTTTAACTTCAATTCCCGGCACAATTTGCGCGGCCAACATTACGCCAAAAGCGGTCATTAGCCAACGGTATATAATGTACATTTTGTTTCAAAAGACTGCTCTTTACTTGCTTTAAGTGTAGCACTAAATTACTCAAATCAAAAGCTTGAAAATATTGAAACAAATCCCATTCTTGCCCGTAGTAACTTATGTGTGTCGTATTCAAAATTAAGAAACAAAACCATGAATAAACGATTTTTCGTAATAGCTTTAGGCCTTGTGCTGGCTGTGGCCGGCGTTTTTGGCCCAAAAGGCCAACTGGCGTTTGCGGCAGCGACCATTACTTCCCCAGCCACCGCAAGCATCTCCTCTGATAGCGCCCTGGGTAGCAGTGTCGCGTTGCCAATCCTGACCCTTACCGAAGGCCTGGCCGGAGATATTGCCACAGGCACCCTTACCTGGGTTTTACCCTCAGGGTTCGTATTGGACACCTCTAGCCCGGCTAATGTTGTCTATACTGGTACCGGTTTGTCTGGCAGTTCTGTTATAAATTTTCCGGACAACACTCACTTCAGCCTAAATATTTCGTCTACCTCAACCGCGGCAGGCTCTTTCAGTATTGGATCGGCCACCCCGCTGAAAGCTAAGGCAACCGCCGGAACCCCATTAGCAACCGCCGGTAACACTACCCTCTCTACGGGAACAATTGCGGGTATTGCTTCAACAACGAACTTTGGCACATTAACCCAAGTTCCCGGCAGTCCGGCCAAGCTTGCCTTTACAGCCCAACCGCCTGCAGCCATTACTGCGAGCTCGACTGTATTTGGCGCTACCGTTGCTGTCCAGGACCAGTTTGGCAATATTGTTGCCACAGACAACGGACGTGTCGTGACCCTTTCGCCTACACTTGTAAGCTCGGGAGTTTTAGGTACCCTGTCCGGAAGCACAAGCATTAACACCAACGCGGGTCTCGCGGCATATAGTGGTCTGGCTTATAACCAGACAGGTACAATCCAGCTGGTCGCGCAAAGCGCCGGCCTAACCTCGGCCACTAGCGGCCAAATCGTTGCTTCATCGGGTTCAGTCCCGGCCAGCACGGGCTTGCCCAACGGCATCCTGGTCAAATTCCCCGGCGACCCGACTATTTACATGGTAGTCAACGGTACGTTAAGGCCGTTTACAACTCCCGCAATTTTTCGCGCTCACGGAAAAAAATTTGAAGACGTACGTGAATTGGATAACGAACACGCCAATGACTTTAGTATCGGCAAGCCTGTTGGCGAATCAGGCGACGATAACGAAGATGGTGACAACAGCTCTTCGGGCACAACCACTCCCATTACCGTAACTTCCACCCCGCCTACAATAAGCGGGCTGCCCGACGGCAGTGTGGTTAAAGTGGCAGGCAACCCAACTGTATATATAGTAGTCAATGGCCAGCTACAAGCCATCCCTTCCCTGGATGTTTTCCGCGCATGGCACAAAAAATTTGAAGACGTACAAACCATCACTGACAGCCAGCTGCAGAACCTGACGCTGGCGGGAGTTGCGGGTTTTCCCGATGGCACCCTGCTTAAGGGTTCGGGACAAACTATATACGTAGTAAAAAACGGCCAGCTCTACGGCATCCCCGACATGGGCGTAATGAACAGGCACGGCTATAAGCTCCAAAATATCATCCGTATACAGGACAAGGAAATGGAGCATAACAGGGTTGGTGGAGTGGAAGATTAAAACCGCGGACTGAAACTGGTCTGTTTCATCGTGGACCAAAAAATTACCGTTATATTGGCTTAGCGACACCTCTTTATATAAGGAGGTGTCGCTTTTTATCAGGTTGACTCC
>JAMDEL010000053.1 GCA_023487095.1 Patescibacteria group bacterium | reverse complement strand
TTGGGCAATATTTCCGGCGAGACCGTGGAAGTGACCCATGGCCTTAACCCCGAAATGCAAATCGTTTCCACTGTTTACGAACTTAAGGCCGGACAAAAAGTTTCCGTGGAAAACAATTAACCTCCGCATTCATGAGCGACCCACTCCACCCCAAAGACGTAGAAGTCAAACCCACGAGCTCTGACCAGCGCTATTTGGAAAAGCTGGAATTTAATCCCGAACTCAAAAAAACCTGGCTGAATTTTTTCGTCAGCAATTTTCGGGTAGTCATTTTGCTCATTATTTTGGTGTCGGCCGCGGGCCTGTACGCCTTTTTCAAGCTGCCCAGGGAATCCAACCCGGAAGTGAAAATCCCGATTGCCGTAGTAACCACGCTTTACCCCGGAGCCAGCCCTTCGGACGTGGAAGAGCTGGTGACCAAAAAAATTGAAACCCGGGTTTCCGGGCTAAAAGGCCTTAAAAAAGTTACTTCCAATTCGGCCAACTCCTTTTCCAGCATTACCGTGGAGTTTGATGCCAAGGAAGATTTGAAGGATTCTATCCGCAGTTTGCGCGACAAGGTCGTGGATGCCAAGAAAGACCTGCCTACGGATGCCAAAGATCCTGTTGTGACCGAAATTTCGCTGGATGACCAACCGGTCTGGACCATTGTGCTTACGGGCCCGTATGACGGCTTTACCATGAGAAAGTATGCCGAAGATTTGCGCGATGAGCTGGAAAAAATTCCGGGCGTGCGCGAAATCCAGCTGTCGGGCGGCGATGAAAAAGAGTTTGAAGTGGCCTACGACCCGGACAAGCTGGTGTTTTACGGCGTGTCCGCAGACCAGGCCAACCAGGCTATTGCGGCCACCAATTTGGCCATCCCTGCGGGCAATTTTGACGGGCAGAAATTCGTTTATCCCATCCGCACGGACGGCAAAGTCTATACTGCGGAAGACATAGGCAGCATTGCGGTCAGCCATACGGACAGCGGCAGCGTTATTTTGGTGCGCGATTTGGCTCAGGTTAAGGAAAAGGCCATAAAGAAAACCACGCTGGCCAGGCTGTCCATTGCGGGCTCCAAACCTTCGGCCTCTGTTACGCTTTCCTTAATTAAAAGGACGGGAAGTTCCATTTTGGACACCGTAGACCAGGCCAAAACCGTGACCGACAAGCAGGTGGCCAGTTTTGGCGCGGGCGTAAAGTACGACGTGACTTTTGACACGGCCAAGCAGGTGAGGAAAGATTTTGAACAGCTGACCCACGACTTCTTGCTGACTTTGCTTTTGGTCTTTGGTGTCTTGTTCATTATTGTGGGGCTGAAAGAGGCCTTTGTAGCAGGCTTAGCCATTCCACTGGTGTTTTTTGTCAGCTTTGCCTCGCTCTACCTTTTAGGTATTTCCTTAAACTTTTTGTCTTTGTTTTCGCTCATACTTGCTTTGGGGCTTTTGGTGGACGATGCCATTGTTGTGGTGTCCGCCACCAAGCAGTATTTGAACACGGGCAAGTATACGCCCGAGGAAGCCGTGCTGTTGGTGCTTAACGACTTTAAAGTCGTGCTGACCACCACCACGCTTACCACAGTGTGGGCGTTTTTGCCCCTGCTGTTTTCCACGGGCATAATGGGCGAGTACTTAAAATCCATTCCCATTACGGTTTCCATTACTTTAATCGGCTCTTTGTTTGTGGCCTTAATGATAAACCACCCGCTGGCTGCGGTTTTGGAGCGCATCCGGCTGACCAAAAAGTTTTTTCTGGTCATTGAACTGCTTATGCTGGCCTTGGCCGGGGTGTTCTTCTGGTCGGGCGGCTGGTCCGGGTATTTAATCGGCACGATTTTGACTGTAGCCGAACTTTGGGCCATTTGGTGGTATGAAAACGGCGGGCGCGAGGCCATGGAAGAAAACGCCAAACTGGCCGCTGCCGAGTGGGAGAGCGACGACTTGGTAAAAGAAAAGTTAAGGTATCAGGCCAGCCACGAAAACCCGAGCCTGACCAGCCGGCTTATGCATGGCATCTTGCACTTTAACAAGCTTTTGCCAATTTACGAAAAATATTTAAAAATGGTGGTCTCCACCAAACAGCAGAGGCGCAAAACCGTGGCTGCCGTAATTTTGGCGCTTGTTGTGGCCGTGGCTTTGCCTGCCACGGGCATTGTGCGGACCGAGTTTTTCCCGCCGTCCGACAGCGACTACGTGTATATGGACATCCGCATGCCTGTGGGCCAGAAATTGGACGAGACGGACAAAATAGTCAGGCAGGTGGAAGAAAAGCTTTTGAATTACAGCGAGATTGCCAACTTTTCCACCATTGTCGGGCACTCCAGCCCCATGGCGCAGAGCCGCCGGGACCAGGCCAATGTGGCGGCCATTACCATTACTTTGAAAGACAAAGAATTCCGCAAAATTAAGTCTTACGACTTTGCGCAAAAACTTAGGCAGGAAATAGCCAACCCGGACGGCTCGGTCATTACCGTTTCCACCCTTTCGGGCGGACCGCCTGCGGGCGCGGCGTTTGAAGCGCGCATAAAAGGGGACGACCTGAAAAAACTGGACCAGATTGCGCACGAACTGGAGCCCAAGCTGGAAAGCCTGCCGGGCGTGGTTAACGTGGATATTTCGCTTAAAGATTCCGCGCCGGAGTACACTTTTGTTTTGGATCCCATTAAGTTGGAACAGAATTCCTTAAATGCGGCTTATGTAGGCTCGGCTTTGCGCATGGCCATTTCCGGCACAGAAGTTTCCACAGTCATCCGCGAGGGCAAGGAGACCAAAATTGTAGCCAGGTTCGGCGAAGACCGGATTCCTAAGCTGGAAGACGTGCAGAACCTGCAGATTTTGAACCTAAAAAAACAGCCCGTGTTCTTAAAAGACGTGGCGCAAATTGAGCTTAAGCCTTCCGTGGATTCGGTCACGCGCATAGACCAGAAGCGCACCGTGCTCCTTTCCGCAGACGCGGGCCCGGGCACGAACTCCAACCAAATTCTGGCCGGCTTCCAGAGCAAAATCAGCGATTATCAAATGCCCACGGGCTACAGCATAGTTTACGGCGGGCAGAATGAAACCAACCAGGAGTCCGTGCTCTCGGTCATCCGCGCTATGATTATTGCCATGATTTTGATTGTATCCACGCTCATAATCCAGTTTAATTCCTTCAAAAAAGCCTTTATAGTTTTGGGCACCATTCCTCTGGCCTTAATTGGCGTGTTCTTCGGCATGGCTTTGCTCAATGTACCCTTAAGCTTCCCGGGGCTCATTGGCGTCTTGGCTTTGTTCGGGATTGTGGTGAAGAATGCCATTATACTTATGGATAAAATAGACCTGAACATCCGTTTTGGCATCCCGTTTTTTGAGGCTGTGGTGGACGCGGGCAAGTCCAGGCTGGAGGCTATATTTATAACTTCCATTTGTACTATTTGCGGCATTCTGCCCATTACGCTTTCCAAGGAGCCCCGGGAAGCTTAAGGGTACATTGAGCAAAGCCATGCCGAAGA
>JAMDEL010000075.1 GCA_023487095.1 Patescibacteria group bacterium | reverse complement strand
AGCTGTACTTGTTGAATGCTGACAAGCCTTGTCCGCCCAGCTCAATTACGCTTCCCGGGGCAACCTTGCCCGAGGTATTCACATTATCCTGGGTATAAACCGCCAAATGAGTCAGAAAAACCGACTTACCATTGGCAGGATTTTTGCCCAAATCCTCGCCAACGCTAATTGGCGCTGCTAACTGGGCCGTTTGTCCGGTTGCGGACTGAGTGCCAGTCTGGGCTCCTGTTGCTCCGGCAGGGGTGGTAGACTCAACAGAAACCGGAAACCCGGAGGAAACTTTGCCAAAATTCGCACCCGTACCGACAAAACGCAGTTGGATTGTATATTGCCCGGACTCCAAACCATATTGTGGCAATTTGGCGGTCATGCTGCCGCTGGTGGAACTGACCACTGTCAACCCAACCACGTTGCCTTTCTGGTTAACCAACTCTGCCAAAGTCGTGCCTTGGGTAATATTCTGTCCCGTTATCTGGATGGTATCCCCTGGCTTGAGTTTTTGAGAAGACACTTTGGTTATAGAAGGCATCGGGGCGGCCTGCTGTGTGCCAGTACCCACTCCTGCCCCGGTTCCGCCTGTGTTTCCACCCGCAGACCCGCCGGTGCCGGTACTGCCGGAACCGCTACCTGTGTTAATGGGCAAGGTAAATAAATTATTTAAGAGGGTGTTGGTATTGGTTGTTGTCGTAGTAGGCTTGACCCCGGTGTCAACCACGCCCTGGTTTGGATTTAGCCCATTCTGCTTGTTGGTGGTGTAAGGCGAAGCCGGGTCAACAATTCCTCCCTGGCCGTTTCCTAGATTAAGCCACTGGAAAGGAACAATAGCTCCGGAGTAAGTTGGGTTTGCGGAAGGTCCAAATGAACCCGGTTCAACCAACCCGTTGGCCGCATTGGCATTATCAGCTGCGGAACCATAGTCAACGCCCCCCACAAACAAGGCGTTGACCTTCGTGCCGGTCGGGGGTTTTATCTGGTTAACCACATTTTGCGGAAAACCCTGGACAGTCAGGGTCTGGCCATCCTGCTTGATACTGTTCATGGCATTAGAGACATTAAGCACCGTGCCGTCACTCAATATAACCTCAAAAACACGCCTGGGATCAGCCGGGTCATATTCGTAAGCCATAACGCCGGGCCAACTCAGAGGCAGCCTCTCTTTTATCTGAGAACCTGGAAAAAGCGATTGCAAAGACTGAGCCTGCTGGTAAGTGCTCATATAGGTAGGGTTGATAAGCCCTTGGACTTCTAGCATGCCATTGTTCGGATTTCTCCAAATTACCCTATGGTTGGTGCTGGCCGCCGGCGTACTGCCAATAAAGGCCGCGGTTAATTCGGGGAAGTGGATCCTGGCATCCGTGGCTGCCATAAATATGGCCTTGTCCGCAGGCGACATATCCATAAAAGCGTTGGAAGTAGTGAAATTCGTAGCCAAAAAATTATTGAATTCAGTCGCGTTTAAGAAAGTCCTGCTCGCAGGCTTTCCGTCAGGAAGGGTTACGGTCAAAGTATAAGACTTGGCACCGTTGGGGGCAGTCACGACATCCACCGTGTACTCCTTGCTGGAGTACTTGGCCATCTCCTCATTCAAACCCTCTACGTTATAACCCCAACTGCTCCAACCCCCCGGACTCCAAACAAAACGCTGTAAGTTCGCCTGGATGCGACTGCCGTTAGCGTCAAGCACGTAGTTGCCCTTGTCGTCGGTGACATACCAATTCCCATCTTTCGGGTCCTGTTTTAAATTCGGGCCTTTGACAGGCTGGCCCAACTCTGACAGCAAATTATGCGTAACAGTCGTCACTTTAATGTTAGAACCAGTGCCTGTTAAAGCGTTGATAATATTCTGTCTCGTCTGTGGGCTGATTTCTGACAAATCCATTTTTACATAATTTCCATCTTTATCTTCGCGGTACAAGTCTCCGGTGGTTTTATTGTAATAAATCCTGCCGCCAAATTCGTTGAAGTAAGCCGCGGCATTGCCGCTGCTGTCCCTAAATACTTCCCGGTTTTCAGTAGTGCTAACCGTTGTCCTGGTACCATTGTCTAGCTTAATCTGGCTCCCGGTCGTTACAAAATAGTTATTGAAGCCGTTACTCACCGTGCTCAAAACGATAGCTTCCGGAGTTGCATACATGAAAGGAAATTTAGCCCGGGCCGCGTCTACATCGGCCTTACTGCTACCCGTCACAAGGACACTGCCGTTATAAATAATTGAGAACGTTCCGTTACCGTTGTCTTTGACTGTAAAACTTAGGGTTTCCTGCCCGAAGGGCACTGTTTGCTGGACCTGATTGGACTGCGAAGCGGTTAGCTGGAAATCCACGTTGCCCGCCTGCAGCTGGGACGCACCCTCTCCGACTGTCCATTGCTGGTTCCAGGTACCGACATCCCCTGCCTGAAAAGTGCCTGTCAGGACCAGTTTTCCGTCTGCGCCAATTACCCCCATCTGGGTGGTTGAACCGTTTGCCGTGGAAAAAACCGGAGCGCCTGCAGGCCCGGTAATGGTAATGCTCCAAGTATCACCAACTTTAGGCGTGGTAGTGTTACCGCTATTTGTAGTGAAAGTAACGGTTGGCGCGACAGCCGGATTTTGCGTGCCCTGCTGGACAACTTTTAAAGTCCAAGCGCCGTGGCCGTCAGCCACATAGGTTTTGCCGTCGTCACCGACTTTTTCCTGCCCGACCACAGGCACCCAAACAGCCTCGCCCGACGCGCTGCCGATATTGAAATACTGAATACCACTGTCATCAGTGAAAGAGTCGTTAATATAAGGCTGGCCCCACTGGCCGTTATGAAAAGCCTCTATCTGGCCTTGGGCGTTCGCCCGGGTATCGCCTTCTTTGGCTCCGGTTGCCTGTTGCCCCGCATCCTGTTGCTCAACCCACTCACCGCCAGTTGACGTGTAGGTCTTGCCGTTTTCCGTCTTGGTCTGGCCATCTTCCAGGGTCCAGCCGCCATTACCATCGGCAATATACCAAAATGTATTCGGGTTCTGCACCCGGTTGCCCGCATTATCCACCCACTGGCCGCCGGAAAAATGGTAGCTGCGGCCATTTTCGGTTTTTGTATCGCCTTCTTTGGGCTGGCTGGTTTGTTGTTCCACCCAAGTCCCGCCCTGCACGACAAAAACCTTGCCGTTTTCCGTCTTGGTCTGGCCATCCACTAAAGTCCAAGCGCCAGTAGAATATATGCTGCTACTAAAAACATACTGGTAGCCGTCAGTACCTGTCTTGGTCTCTCCAATCTGCGGGGCCTGGACATCAGCGGGTTTTTCCACCCACTGGCCGCCGGAGCTGATATAGGTTTTTCCATTTTCGTTTTTTGTCTGGCCATCAAGCAATATCCACTGGCCGCCCTCTGAACCATAAGAAAAACCGCCTTCATTTTTAGTCTGACCATTGTTAATAACCCAGCTGCCCTGGTAAAAAGTATAATTTACGCCGCCTTCGTTCTTGGTATCGCCTTCCTGCGGCCCCTGGGCGTCGGCAACTGCCTGGTTATAAGCGGCTTGAGCATCGGCAACTGCCTGCTCTAATCCCGGCCGCGTCCGGGCCACCTCGGCATCAATGTCATTCTGCCTCTGGGCCTGGTCTTCAGGAGCAAACTTGGGAACATCGGCTGTAGCCGAAGATACCCACGCGTCAAAATCACTTAGGGCATTTTCGGCAGCTGTTAAAGCAGTCTGAGCCGCATCCACAGAACCCGCGGCTTTGGCCTGATTTATGCCAAAAATTTCCCTCAACCTGTCTTTTATGCCCTGGGTTTTACTGCCTTTTTCATTGGTCTGAGTCCTGACAAATTGGGTAGCCTTGGGTTGCGAACTGACAGCCCCCGCCCCCCCGAGCAAAGTCGAACCCAAGCCAACAGCGGCCAAAACTTTTTCTCCGGTTGTTGCTTTCTTTTTATTCCGTTTGACTCGCTTGATTTTTACTTTTTCCATAATTTTTGAGTTTAACTTTTTGGTTGTCTTTCTTATTTTCTCGGTTTCGTCCCTGACCCTGTCCCTGACTTTAGTTTTGGATTTCATAAATGGGCAAAGTTTTTATTTTCAAAAAAGTTTATTTCGTTTTGTACTGGGTGATTAGCTATATTATACCATAAAACTGTGTGTTTAAAAAAATAAACCCCCCGACTGAGAGGGTTTATTTTGGTAAAAGGTCCACTATTTTAAGCTTTAACCAGGTTTATGGGCGAGCTTTTGGCAAAGCCCTGGATATTACTGACAGTGGTATCTAAAATCCGGGTTAAGGCCTCTTTGGTGTTGAAAGCATTATGAGGAGTTATGAGGACATTGGGCATGTGCATCAACTCATGGTCAGCCAGGACTGTTTTAAGCTGTTCTTCATTGGGATGTCCTGACAAAAGCATTTCTGCTTCTTCCTTGATAAAACCCTCTTCTTCCAGAACGTCCATGGCCGCCCCAGCAAGACGGCCGGACTTGAGAGCTTCCACCAAAGCTGCGGTTTCCACCAGTCCCCCGCGGGCGGTATTAATCAGGACCGCGCCGGGCTTTACGAGATTCAAATTTTTGCGGCTCAGGATATGGTGGGTGGCCGGCATATAAGGCACGTGCAAACTGATAACATCGGACTGCGTTAACAATTCTTCCAAGGATACGTATTCAAAATTATAAACCTTAGCAAGCTCCGGCTTAGGGTACGGATCATAGGCTATTACGTGCATGCCGAAACCTGCAGCAATTTTTATGGCATAGGTGCCAATATGCCCGGTACCAATTACACCTATGGTTTTCCCCATCAAATCAAAACCCTGTAAATCATCGCAGGAAAACCAAGCCTCTTCGCGGACGCGCTTCACGCTCGGGTAAATTTTTCTGGACAAAGCCAGGAGCAAGGCGAAAGTAAATTCAGCCACGGTATTTTCGCCGTAAGTCGGAACATTGGAAACCAAAATTTTCTTTTTAGCGCAAGTCTCCACGTCTATATGGTCATAGCCTGTGCTGCGGGTTGTTACATATTTAAGTTTGGGAAAATGCCCCAGAACTTCCGCGTTTACCCGAAAGCCAATGAAGTTGCACAAAATTTCAGCATCCGAAGAGGCGGCCTTTTGTTCGTCACCGTAAAACTCCAAATCAAAACCCGGAAGCCGGGCTTTTAAATACTCGGCTTCCCAGGGTTTAGTTTCAAAAAACGCAATCTTCATCAGACAATTTCTCCGTTTGGTTTTGTTTGGTTTCAACTGGCTTAACAACCTTCTTGGGTTATTATAGCACACCCTTTTTTATCTTTTAAGGCACACAAAAAAATCCGCGGCATTTGAACCTGTAAGGCCCGTAAAAACCAGGTCACCCGTAGCCTCAAAAAACCTGAAAGCATCATTGTTACTCAAATACGCCTGGGGCTTTAGCCCTAGCTTTGCGGCGCGGCTTAAGGTGGAAAAATCTGCAACAGCCCCGGCCGCCTCCGTATTGTCGCGGCCGTCGGATGCGAAACAGCCCAGAACCGTGTTTTCATCCATGCCCACGGCGCCGCCCAAAGCCATTTCCTGGTTTCTGCCGCCCATGCCCGTGCCTGACAGTGTGACCGTGCTTTCACCGATGCCCAACAGGCATTCGCCGACCTGGACTTCCTCAACAATTTCTTTGCCTAAAACCCGCGCTTCACCCTGGTATTCTTCGGAAAAGGTTCTGACTTTAAAACCCAGATCTTCAGCCCTCTGTCTCATGGCCCTAAGAGCCATACGCGACGAAACCACCAAAAAATTTTGAGTCTTTTCAAAATATCTGTCTTCTTTCGGGGTCTCAACCAAATCAATCTTTGACCGATCCAAGGTCTCGGCAACCCGGTATTTTTCCAAAATTGCCGCAGCATCGCGCGCCGTAGTCGCGTCTTTAATAGTCGGCCCGCTGGCCACCATGGAAAGCTCGTCGCCCGGGACATCACTAAAAACCAAAGAAACAACCTCGGCCGGATACAGGGTTTTCGCCAAAAAACCGCCCTTAGACTGGCTGGTATGTTTTCTGACTGTGTTCAGTTCAAAAATAGTTGCCCCCCGGGCAGTCAAAACTTTAAAGATTTCCGCTTCCTGCTCGGGCGTTTGGCCATAAGGTGCGCACAAGAGCGCGCTACCGCCGCCGGAAATAATGCAAATCACCAAATCTTTTTCCGAACCATCGGAAAAATACCTCATCAGCTCCTTGGTATACTGCCGGTTTTTTTCACTGGCCAAAGGGTGCGTGCCTGCCCGGCTAATAATCTTCGGCCCTAAATCGCCGGCCCGGACATCAATCACATAGCCATCGGACAGCCTGTCGCCCAGTAGCTGCCTGAGCGCCTCGGCGGCTTCAAGTGCCGCCTTGCCGATTCCCAAAACCCGCACGCGCCGGTATTGGCTTAGGGAATATTTTTTGCCCTGGATTTTCAAACGCCCAAAAAACTTTGCGTACTTGACTGATTTAAAAACGGCGCGGGGGGTATTGATGGCGCCGTAACCCTCCTCGGCAATGCTCAAAGCCGCGCGCCTAAGCGGCGACGACGAAAGCTCCTTTAAATTCTTGATGATCATGGAATTTATTTTTTAAACATATCCCAGACTTTGGCCGCCACGTTACTGGGCCGTCCAAGAAGCGGGTCATGATGCAAATTAATAAACGGCAAACTGTTAGCCTCTATGAAACCGCACTTCTGCTCGCGCCAGGTTTTGGTGATGTCGGGGATAATAAAGTCAAAACCCACAATCGGGTCGCCTAATTTTCTTGCCGCCTCTGTAAATAAGGCCTGGTTGTCAGGGTGACAGATTTCAAAATCTTCACTGGAAGCACCGCCATAATTAACTCCGATTTTCTCCGATAAGGCCACTGTTTGGCCGGACTTAGGCACGCTGTCCAAGGACAAATTCTGCCGGGCCAAAAAGCTTTCTGCAGGCTTGTCGAGCCGAATATCTTTTACTCCCGGGTGCGGCTGTGAATTTTTTAAGGTAACCAGCTCGCGAATGGTTTTTCTGCTATCGCCTGTTACCTGGGGGGCGTCGCCTCTCAAAACCCCACAAAGCTTAAAATCTATTACTGTGGCACGATACACCGGACCCGCAAGCTGCTCTTCCACAACCACCCAATAACACAGCTGTTTGGCCACTCGGAAAGCTTTTCTCAAATCCTCGGACGTAGAAACAAAGGTCGTACTGTGCCGCCCGCGGCTGCCTGCCCGCGGCTTGACTATAACCGGCTTGGAAATCCGGCCAAATATTTTTAAAGCTTGTCTTAAGCTGGTGACACTGCCTCCTTCGGGTGCCGGCAAGTGGTTATCTTTCAAAAACTTTTTAAAAATCTGCTTGTCATCCATCCAGTCCAGAGCGCGTGATTTATTTTTGTTTGGACGCGGTAGCCCAAAAAAAATAAGTCTGCCGGGTTTAATATCACCCTCTGCAATATAACAATCCAAAGGCTTGCCCAGAAACACCAACTGCTTCATAGTAATCCCCCTTTTGGAAGCCTCTTCCCACAGGACCTGGGCGCGCCTGACTTTGCATTCCGCTGGATTAGCCTGCAGCCTGACCAGCCTTAAAGCCTTTAGTACGGACAAAAACCACCCGGAAAGCCCTGCGTTTCCCAACAGCCCCCCCAAAGCCAGGGATACGGGATTGTAAAACAAGAACCTGCGGAAAGGGGTAAAAAGTATGTTTAAAGTCTCAAAATACCAATGGGTAAAGTGTGGTATGGGGTTGTTGCCGCAAGAGACGCAGGCTTGTATTTTTTTCTCTGGCATCAAAGGCAATTTATTTTTTGTCCTCTCCGCCCTTCCTGATGGCAACAGCCAAAAGCACGAAAACCGCAACAAGGCCCAATACACCCCAAATTAAGAAAGGATTGCCTGCGGGGCTCTTTTCTTCTTGCCCTGGCCCCACCTCCGGCGCCGGGTTGGCCTCATTTTGTTCTCCTGAAATTTGCGCGTTCTGGCCTTCGGGAGGCGTGTTGACGCTATGCTCCAGATTCGGACCCACAAATTCGGGAATCGGCTGGAGCGGACGGTTTTCGGGCAGGGTGGCCGATTTCGGCGCAAAAACCACGCCCTGGGAAAAAGCGGGAAAAAGCAGAGCGGTGACTAAAAAAAATTTAAAGAAAATTTGCTTGGTTTTCATATATGGAATATTTAATCGCTGGTCCAGCTCATTTGCCTATAACCATCAGGTGCCATGGGAAAACCGGGAGGCGGGCCAAAAAGCAGATTGGAATCGTAGATTGTCTGGGTGGTTTGAAATCCAGAAACAATTGTATTGCCGCTGACCCAGCTCCAAGTCCAAACCCCATTGCTGGCAATCGTGCCGTAAATAATAATTTTTGTTTTAATGTTACCGGGGAAATAGTAATATTGTGCGCTGCCGTTCTGGGCGATTAAGGCTGCGTCAACTTCCAAATTGTTGGGCACATAATAGGAGATTAAAATATCCTGCTGGCCAATAAGTCCAAGGATGTTTGTTCCATCCTTGGCGGCGTAAACCAAATTATTTGGAATGATAATACTGGGAGCGGTTGCCGCATTGTAAGGCAGCTGTGCGGCGGCAACCAGAGCCTTGCCTTTAACCGTACCTTCTACCCAGAGCCGATCCTCCACAAAAATCTGCCCATTGTCGGGCACACTGCAAGGGCTGGGACTGCAAACCGAAAGTTCCGTGCGGGTATTGTAATCCAAATCTTCGTTATGGGCGACATCGTTTACGTCCCAGCCGGTCTGGTGGGCCCGCAAGGAATCCACCCGATATATTCTAACTGTGCCGTCTGCGGCAAAAACCAAAGAATACCCGTAAGCGCTTGAAGGCGGTAAATAGATCCCGCCCACCTGGGCCTCGGACTTAATTACAGCAAGGTCTCTGGTCATGGTAGTGAAATCCACATTAGGCACCGGGAACTGCCAAAATGCCTTAGTGCCAGCCGGAGCACTTCCCCAGATGCCTGGCTTAACGGTCGGACTGCAGCCATGGTATGTCTGGCAAATGTACGTGCTTTTCGCAGACTCAATCGGTGCATTGCCCGTGCCGTCAAAACGGATACCGCCATTGGCCAGAAGCTCGCCATTTACAGATTCGCTGCTGCCAATCCAGACATCCGTATTGGTCAAAAAAGCATACTTGGCCAGGCTCGGCACTCCATAACGGGCGGTCACTGCCCGTTTAACTTGGGGATTGTCCATGCTGTACCCAGTGGATTTTATGATGGTAATCGTAGAGCCCGTTGCCGGAGGGGTAATCTCCAGGCTGTACTCGCCAATTTTTTGGCTTATATCGGTGTCTACATAATCGTGAACATACGGCCCAGGCGTGGTGCTGGCATTGCCATCCCAAAAATCCGAGGGAAAGTGGGCCAAGTGCCACTGGTAATAGTTAATTCCCGCCTCGGCAATCTGGAAGGCTTGCTGGCGGACAATGGTGGAGGCCGTGACCTTGAGCTGCATTGAGGCGTAAGTCAAAGCACCAACCATCACCATGGAGAAAATAAAGATTATTACCACGTTATAGATTAAAATGCTCCCCTGGTTTTGCGGCAGCCTATAGGATTGTAGTTTTTCTTTAAACATACTAATTGCCCAAATTGGTTTTTAAGTTCCGCATAGTGGCACTGGAGGTTATGGTGTAAGTTTGGGTCCTGGTGGCGCCCGCCACATTGAAAATTTGGAGATTCAGTTTGACGTGCCTAACCTGCAAGATGCTCACGGGCTGGGGCAACGACGCCTGGGTGGAAGAGCCAGTATAAGTTTCATCGTAATAGTAAAACAATGGCGTTGCGCCATTACCCAGATTATTTTGGACAGCATTTGTCTGCTCTTTTGCCAGATCATACGCGGCGCCATCCCATTTTGTAATCCCCTCGTAGAGCTTGCCGTTTTGGACAAAATACCTGATTCTTTCCGGATTAGTGTCGGAAGTGTCGGCGTTGGAATAGAAAACCACCTGTTGGTCTCCGGCGGTATTCAAAGGGTAGCCGCCGTCACTGCCATAGGTGGCGTTCCTAAGTTCACTGGCTATTCTGAAGGCCAGTTTTCTGGCCTGGTCAGTATCGGCCAGGATTGTCGTCTGCCCGCTCGCCGAAGTCAGGATGTTAGACATTAAAAAAATTATGCCATAAGCAATCATGCTAAAAATGAATACGGCAATAATCACCTCCAACAAAGTAAAGCCCAGCTTCAATTTTTGAGTGGAAATTTTCACGGCGTCATCAATATTTCAATGCTCTGGTTGCCGTTTATATCCAAAGAATTAATCGTCTGAGTCTGGTAGCCGCTCATGCTGACATACAAAGTATAATAATTACCCGCGGTCAAGGCATCAAACCACACCTGCCCGGGCGTATAACAACCCGAGACATAATTTATATTCAAGGAGGTTAAAACCGGAGTTCTACTGGTGTTAGTGGTGCTTAAATAGGCCTTATACCTCACATAACGGCTATTGTCGTGGGCGCTGGAAATACTGTTTCCGGAAACCGTATAATAAGTGGCTGCCGTGCCGTCAGGTCCAAGGTAAGTCCAGGGGCCATTGATATCGTTGGATGAGGCGATTTGGAACTTCAAAGTTGTGGCTGGGTTCTGGCTCGTAGGCGCCCAAGTCAAGGTGGTAAAATTGGTCGCGCTAGTGCCGGTGTCAAAAGTGGAGGACTCTACCCAGCCCGACAGCTTGTATTTACCGCTGACTTTTTTAAGCCTCACCCCGGTCGGATTACTGTTAACATCAATATTGCCGTCATCGGTAAAATACCGCGTGGTGGAGGTGGATGTCCAATTCACCACGCCTGGTCCGCCTTTCCAACTGTTTTGCACCCAAACGCTGCCGCCGGTAATGCCATAGTAATCCTGCGGTGTACTCCCGCCTTTCTGCAAATGGACGTCCGAGCCTTCTAAAGAGGCCTGGGTCGCGGCATCCTTGACCACCACCAAAAGGCTGTTGGTCGTTGAATTAGTGTCCAAAATAATGGTAAAAGTCTGGGTGGTGCCGGGCAAAACGTCTATTTTTTGGATTGGGGAAGTTCCCCTGACCACGTACGACTGGCCGGAAAGCAATGTAGGCGTATAAGTGTCCCACTCAATATTGTTTAATGCGATTAAACCTGCGCTGGAAGTATAATTGTTATTGAATTTATAAACAGAGGGATTGGTCCCAATCAGCTTTGCCCCCCGCACGTTAACATTGACCCCGCTAACAGCTTGGCAAATGTCATTCTGTGTCCGAATATTTAAAGTGCTTAAGGCATCAATGATAAACGTTACTTGGGTGATTTCACCATTGACGATGGTAGCATCGGGTTTGCTGGGGTTGGGGTTTGAAACCGAAGAGGCATAAGTCTGGTCCGTAGAAAAACCGGCCTTGGTGACCACAATATGGTAGCCATTAACCCTGGCTGGCAGGCCGACTTCCGTCCAAAGCCCAGAAGCATCGGAGGTCCTGTCTAAAATCATGGTTGGGGTTGTGGTTGGCGATTCAATATGGATACTCGCGCCCTGGACCGGCTGGCCAACAGAATCTATAACCAGAATTCTTAGAGCCCCGGCGTTATTCAGACCCTCCAGGCCCTTTGGCATTATGTCAGTCACAAAACTGACAACTTTATTGGTGGTCGTATTCAAAATACTCATTTTCACCTGTTTGTAATCTGCAGAACTCGGATCCGTAGGCGCGACACCATCGGCCGGATCGTCTATATAAGTAACCTCATAATAAATTTTGTATGTGGAGGCTTCAATTTTTACGCTTATGGCATTGGTAAAATCGGCCAGCTGCCCGGACGGGTTGCCGCTGATTGTGCCGACCTGGTTATAGGGCATGTTTTTTGCAATTTCAAGGTAGTTGGTCGCCAGGCTGTTAATAACCGTCTTTTCTCTGGATACCTTGACGCTCTGAGACAGCGCCGAGTAGGTCCCCAGCATGCCGGCTGCCAAAATAGCAAAGATCGCGATACTAATTACCAGCTCTATGATATTAAAGCCTGAATTATGGCCGTAATTTTTTTTCATTTTGTTTCTTTTTATCTCTTGTCCAGTTAAAACATTATAACATTTTTTCTGCCTAATGACAAAAACCCCCTGCGGGTGCAGAGGGGTTTTTAAAAAAATTACTATTGCGGCGGCATTTCTGTTTTTGTAGGTGTCGGACCACTGGTAAAGAGCAGCAACGGGGTGGTTTTAAGCACAGGCACACTCACTGGCACCACACCATTGTTATAGCTAATGCTTGCGCTGTTTTGGAACCGACTGGAGCTGCCAGAAAAGTTAACAGGAAACGCCACCTTGGCATAGAGCATAAGCTTTCCGGAAGACCCGCCTGCCATGGTTCCGCTCAAAGTTATCCGAAGCCTTAGGTTATCAGGTTCGGTTCCCGATGTGGTAATGGACGAAATAGCCAAACCACCGGTAACCGTTGCGTTCCAAGCTGCCGGGTTGGTCAGGTCTGCAACGGCACTGTTGGCGTGAGCCAGATTATAGAGCGTATCATCAATTACAATTTGCGAGGCCTCTTTCCCGCCAGAAGCCGGAGCCGTGTTGCAAAGGTTTATGGCAAAACCGATTACATCCCCGGCTTTGAACTGGACATTAGCTGGAAATTCGCCGTTTGTCTGGCAGGCATTAGTGCCGTTGGTTACGCCGTTTACGGAAGTAATATCCTTATCCGAGGTATCCAGATTAGCTTCGCAACTGGTATTGTTAATGGCGCCGGTTGCCCCATTGGCGCGCGCAGACTCTATGCCCGTGCTGGTATAAGCTGTCACCCAAAAATAATAAGGGGTGTTGTACTGCAGCGGCGGAGAGGTGTCAACATAAGAATAGCCAGTGCCAGTGATATTTGAACTGGTGGAAGGCACGGTAGCAGCCAGAGCAGCCGTACCCGGGTTATCAATGGTACTGCGATAAACCTTGAAACCCTGTTCGCCGACTGAGTTGTCCGTCCAAGTGACTTTGATTTGTCCGCAGGCAAGACCCACACCCGTATTTACCCCGTTAATATTTGTGGGGTCAGAAACAGTTGAAATTAAAACTGTGTAGTTGACGTTTGAGGTTTTGCCACCTGCCTGGGCCTGGCTGAAGCTGACCACGCCGTTGTATGTGTTCGGAGACAGCGAACTGGTGTTAGCTGTTACTACCACGGTATCAGACTGGCCTGGATTCAGGGAAACGGAAGCTTTGTTTATGTCGGCCCAAGCCATATTTTTGGAAATCGCTATGGTCATAGCTTGATTGCCGGTATTGGAAACGGTGATGGCTTGGCCTGCTGGCAAGGCCGCGCCCTGCAAAGTATCTGAAAAAGTCACTGCGCCAGGAGAAACCGTGTAGGCATAGACCGGTGCCGGAGAAATACTAATGCTCGCGCCCGTGCCGTTTAAGGTGCAGCCAGTCGCGCCATTAGGGGTGTAATTCCAATTTGAGCCCGTAATAGTGGCGCTGCCTTGGGCCACGGCTGTAATTAATCCGCTTGCCGAATTAACAGTGGCACTGACTGGGTTACTGCTCTGGAATGTTCCGCCGGTGAAACCTGCGGGGGCTGAAGCCGTGGCAGTCTGCCCCACGGTCATGCTTGCTGGCACGGACTGAACTGAAGCCGTCGGACAAGCACCTGGAGTGACATTATAAATAAAACCCAGAGCGTTGTTGATCGCAGGAAATGTCTGATCACTGAAAGTAACGCCGCAATCACTGAACGAACCGACATTGGATGGGTTGTTCACGGTCGCGGTAATGATTGCTGTTCCACCGGCAACCAGAGTGCCAGAAACAGGAGACACATCACACCAAGTGCCGGGCTTGCCGGCTGTGGCTGCCGTTACCCAATTAAGGGTTGTGTTGCCTGTGTTTTGCAGGATTGTGGTCTTAGGTCCGGGATTGGTTCCTTGCGAGATGGCGGAAAAAGTCAGACTGCCCGGGTTTAAAGAAATGCCGGGCATTGGCTGCGGCCCAACATTTATGGTTACGGACTTGGTATCCGTACCGCCTGGGCCAGTACACGAAAGCGCGTAGGTTTTGCTGGCAGTCAGGTTGCCCGTGCTTTCGCTGCCCGAGGCGGCCTTAGCGCCGGACCAGGCGCCAGAAGCTGTGCAGGAAACAGGCGCGGCTCCCGTGGTGCTCCAGTTTAAATTTGTAGAACTATTGTAGGCCAAGGTGGTTTGTACGGCGGAAAAAGTCAAAGCGGTTGGCTGCGGCCCAACATTGACAGTTACGGTTTTGGAATTGCTCCCCCCGCTGTTGGTACAGGTCAAAGTGTAGCTCTGGGAAACTACTAAGTTGCCTGTGTTCTGGGATCCGCTCAAAGGCTTTGAGCCAGACCAGGCTCCCGTAGCGGTGCAGCTAATGCCCGCACCGCCGGTAACCGACCAGAACAAGTTAGCAGACGCATTGTAATTGATGTTTGACTGGTCAACGCTCAAAGAAACGGCTGGCGGCTGGGCGCCAACTGTCACACCTGCTGACTTAGTATCCGTGCCACCGGGACCCGTGCAAGATAAGGTATAATTTTGGTTTGAAGTTAAATTGCCCGTGGATTGGCTGCCCGAGGCGGCCTTAGCACCGGACCAGCTGCCCGAGGCAGTACAGGAGGTTGGATTGCCAGCAACTGACCAGTTAATAGTAGCGCTGCCGTTATACGCTATAAAAGGCGGCGATACGGAAATGGTAACTGCTGTGGCCGCAATGACCGTATAAGTTGCGGCTGAGGCTTGGCTGGGATTGGTAGCTGCCGGGTCGGTTACTGTGACCGAACAATTAAAAGTCCCCACGTTGGATGGCACGTCAACGCTTACTGAAGTAGCTGCTGAACTGCCTGGAACCAAGGTGCCCGAGGCGGGCGAAACATGGCACCAAGTTTGGTTGGTAGAAGCTGTCCAGTTTAAATTTTTGGCGCCTGCAGCTGCAGTATTGGTTATTGTCAGAGTCTTTGGGGCAGGAGCAGCCTGGCCGGAGACAGCGCTAAACGCCGGCATGATAGCCGGGTTCACCCCAATGGTAGCGGAAGGCTGGGCACCGACCGAAACGGCGACAGACTTGGTGTCTGTACCCCCCGGCCCACTGCAGGAAAGAGTGTAATTTTGGTTTGAAGTTAAATTGCCCGTGGATTGGCTGCCCGAGGCGGCCTTAGCACCGGACCAGCTGCCCGAGGCAGTACAGGAGGTTGGATTGCCTGAAGTAATCCAGCTTAAGGTGGAAGCCGTGTTGTATGCCACTGAAGTCGGCGAAGCCGACAAATTAACCACCGTCTTGGGAATCACTATATAAGTCACAGCTGCTGTTTGAGGATTATTGGTCGCATTGGCATCACTAACTGTTACTGTGCAGCCGTAACTTCCCGGGGTTTGAGTGTCAACTGAAATTGTGGTTACGGCTTGAGCACCCGCACCCAGACTGCCCGAAGCGGGCGAAACATGGCACCAAGCTTGATTGGTAGAAGCTGTCCAGTTCATAGTGGCAGCACCGGAATTTCGCACGGTCAAATTTTGAGCCGCCGGCCCGCTCTGGCCTTCCACATTGGAAAAAGAAAACGAACCCGGCGAAAGGGAAATGGCAGGCTTGGGCGGAGGGGTTAAGGTAATAGTCGCCCTACCGCTGGTCGGTGGGATACAAGTACCACCTGATTGTATACAGGCAGTTGGGTATTCGTTGGTCGTAAAGTCTATGGTATAAGTCCCCGGCCCAGGAAATGTCATACTGATGGTGTTGGTGTAAGTCGCGTTGGCCACAATACCCCAATCTAGCCAATAATTGCCGCTGCGGCTATACCAATAGCAGGTTACCCCCGCCGGGCAGGACGCCTGCCTCCAAGTCACAACCGTGTTGGCGCTGGAAGGATATTCCGGCGGAATACACCTCGGCTCACTCGCCCCAGGAAAGCAACCGGAAGAAAGATTCCACCGGTTGTTCCACTTGAGCAAAACCACAGTGCCGTATGGCACGGTCAGGTTCGGGCTGTTTAAATCAATCCAGCCCCCGGTTGGCGGGGAATAAGTATAGCTGACCCAGGAAGTGAACGTGCCATCAGAGGCCTGAGCTTTATCTGCGAACGTAAACACCCCTACCCCAACCAGTAAAACAACTGCTATAAAAATCCCGCTTGAAAGAAATTTTTTCATATGTTAAGGATTGTTTTTGTTATTTTGGAAAATAATACAGCAGATGTACCTTGGAGGCATCCTTCTCAACTGGTTCTATGGTAACTTCCGCGCGCATTTTTTCTTTGGAGACCGTAAGCAGCATAACCTTGTCCGCAGGTTCTTGGTCAATCGTCCATTTTGCCTGGGTTAGCAAAGTTTTGAACATATCAATGGTGGCCTGTAGGCCATTGGGCACAATGTAAGTTATAGAGACCACTTCAACCCCTTGGGGATTTTTATACCGGAGCGACTGCTCAAAATTAGCCGGAAAAATCATCAGGTCTTTTGGAAAATCATCCGGATATGATGCGAACTGAACACCGGAAACAACAGCGGGGGCTTCAGGTTGTTGCCGTACCCCATCTTCCTGAATCTTGTTGATTTTATTCTCTATCAAGGTCCTGGGGTCATATTGCCTGAAAGCCTCTTGCCTAAATAACACACTTAAGCCAAGTACTATTAAAAGAACAAGTACCACGATTAGGATTGTCTTGTTCTTGTTACTTTGTGGAATTTCCATGTTTATTTAATTTTAATTTTATATCAAATTACAGTACCTATTATAATTTATTATATCATAATTCAAATGAAAAAACAAGCCTCATTCTGGTTTAAACCAGAATGAGGCTTTAAATTTTACAAGATTTTACGGAGAAGTTTCGGTTTTGGTCGGTGCTTGGGGTTTAACAAACAAAAGTAGCGGGGTTGATTTGGTTACCGTTGTACCAGGAGTGCCAGCGCTCTGATCCGCAACGTAAGTGAGCTGCATGGAATTCTGGAAACGGCTGGAGGAACCGGAATAACCAGTCGGCATAGCAGTCTTAGCGTACAAGAAAAGTTTTTCCGTGCTGTTACCGGCTACGCTGCCGTTTAAGGTAATCTTGAGTTGAATCCGGTTAGGCTCGTTTGCGGAAACAACCTCAATCTTGTTGATAGAAATACCGCTGGTTACGGAAGCGTTCCAAGCTCTCGGGTCTGTCAGGGGATAAGCCTTGTCGTACCTTTCCAGATTAGTCATAGTGTCGTTTATAACTATGCTAGTCGCAGCATTCACGCCCTGGAGCGGCTGGCCGGTTGGGTAATTGCAAAGCTTGAACCCATAACCAATCACGTCCCCTGCTTTAAACTGGACATTGGCCGGGAACTGGCTGGTGGTGCTGCAGTCGCTGGTGTTATTGGCTACCTGATTCACGGAAATAATATCCTTGCCCGAAGAAGTCAGGCTGGCATCGCAACTGGTGTTGTTAATCCCGCCAGTGGCTCCGGACGCCCGACTGGATTCCACGGCCCCAGTATAAGCGGTCACCCAGTAATAGTATATGACGTTGCTCTGCGGAGGCGTATCCGTATAGGAATAGCTTCCACCCGTGGCATTTGAAGAGGTAGAGGGTATGAAATTTGGCGCGGGTGTGATTAAGGATGCGGATGCAGGGTCGTTGTTTGTGTTGCGATAAACCTTAAAACCCTGTTCACCTATGGAGTTGTCTATCCAATTGATTACAACCTGCCGGCAGAATGTCAGCGTGACCGTTTCC
>JAMDEL010000019.1:370-3509 GCA_023487095.1 Patescibacteria group bacterium | reverse complement strand
GTGCACCCGCTTGGCGGCCGGATATATCTTTCTGGAAACTGCCAAGAGCAAGGCAAACGTAAACTCGGCAACCGTATTCTCGCCGTACGTGGGCACGTTCGAAACCTGGATGCCCTGTTTTTTGCACGCCGTCAGGTCAATATGGTCAAACCCCGTGCTCCGCGTCGGGATATACTTCAGCTTCGGAAACCGCGCTAAAACCTCGGCGTCAATCTTGAAGCCGATGAAATTGCACAAAATTTCCGCCTGATCATCTGCGGCGGTTGCCTGGTTGTCGTAAAAAGCCAAGTCAAAAGCGGACAGCCGGTTCTTTAAATACTCGGCCTCCCAAGCTTGGGTTTCAAAAAAAGCAATTTTAATAGCCACAATCTTTTTGGTTTCTAACACTACTTGCGCTTATTTATTATAGCACAAGGAACAAACGGGTACACTTTAGCGCCTGAGACAGACGAAAAAATCCGCAACGTTTGCTCCGGTCAGGCCCGTATACACCAAATCCCCCGTTGCTTCGAAAAACCTAAAACTATCGTTATTTTTCAAATACACGGACGGGTCAAAGCCCAGCTGGCCGGCCCTGACTAAACTCGAGGCGTCCGCAACCGCGCCCGCAGCTTCGGTGTTGTCATGCCCGTCTGAAGCAAAAGCCCCAAACGCCTCGTCAGATTTTAAGGCCCGTAAAGCCCCGAGTGTCATTTCCTGGTTTCTGCCACCCAGGCCCTTGCCTGACAAGGTAACCGTGCTTTCCCCGATACCCAACAGGCACTCGCCCGGCTTAACTGCAGCAGCGATCTCCTGGCCCAGCACCCGGGCTTCGCCCTGGAACTGCTCAGAATAATTTTTTACACCAAAGCCCAAATCTTCCGCCCGCGACCGCATAGCTAAAAGCGCCGAACGGCCGGAAACCAATAGTAGGTTGCTGATTTTTTCAAAATATTTTGGGTCCTTGGGGCTTTCAAGCAGGTCAATCTTGGCCCGGTGGGTTTTTTCCAAAACTCCGTACTTCACCAGAATCGCCGCAGCATCTTTAACCTCGGTGGTATCTCTAATTAAAGGCCCGCTGGCAACCATGCCCAAGTCATCGCCTGGCACGTCGCTAAAGACCAAGCCCACCACGGTGGCCGGATACAAGGCCGCTGCCAAACGCCCGCCTTTGACCAGACTGGTGTGTTTGCGCACTGTATTGATTTCAAAAATCGTTGCACCTTGGGCAGTCAAGGTTTTAAACGCTTCCGCTTCCTGTTCGGGAGTCTGCTGATAGGGATCACATAACAGGGCGCTGCCGCCTCCGGAAATAATGCACAGCACCAAATCCTTTTCATCGGAGTGTTCAAATTTGGCCAAGAGCTGCTGGGTCAATTCGCGATTTAAGTCACTAGCCAACGGGTGGGTGCCGGCGCGGCTGATTATACCCGCGCCCAACTCGCCTGCTTTGACATCCAAAACATAACCGTCCGTGATTCGGTCGCCTAAAATCTGGCTTAGGGCCTGAGCCGCCTCAAGGGCTGCTTTGCCAATCCCCAAAATTCGAACACGCCGAAAGTCTTTCAGCCGGTATTGCCGATTTAGCACCTTTAACTTGCCCTGCCCGGAATTATATTCCACGGACCGCTGTATGGCCTGAGTAGTACTGACTGCCTCGTAAGCCGCTTCCGCAATGCTTAAAACCGCCCGGCGCAGAGCAGAGGTGGCTAAGTTGTCGAAATTTTTAATAATGTGCTGCATAGATGCTTCGATTAAAAACCCAGCATATCCCAAACTTTGGCCGCCACATTTCGCGGCTGCCCCAGCAAAGGGTCGTGGTGCAAATTGATGAAAGGCAAGACTAATGGCTTCTATAAAGCCGCATTTCTGGGATTGCCACGAGCGGGTAATGTCAGGGATAATGAAATCAAAGCCAACAATCGGATCCCCCAACACCCGAGCCGCGCGCACAAACAAAGCCTTGTTGTCAGGGTGGCAAATCTCAAAGTCTTCGCTGGACGACCCTCCGTAATTAACCCCAATTTTTTCGGATAGGTAAACCACGGCTCCGGTTTTAGGCACGTCTTCGTAAGTTAGCTTCTGCCGCTGCAAAAACCTTGCGGCCTGGTCATCCAGCTTGATTGATTTGACTCCTGCTGGCAAGGTGGCGTTTTTGGTTTGGACCAATTGCCTGATACTCGAACTTCCATTGCCAGTGACCTGGGGTGGGTCGCCCCGTAAAACCCCGCAAAGCTCAAAATTAATCAAAGTTGCCCGGTATACGGGTCCCAGCAGTTGTTCCTCCACCATCACCCAAAAACACAACTGTTTTGCCACCTGAAAAGCCTGGGTGAGTTCTTCCGGATTGTCCACGTATGTGGTGCTGTGCCGGCCGCGGCTGCCCGCCCTGGGCTTAACAATCACCGGCTTCTCTAGACTGGCAAACAAGCTTCTGGCCTGCCGGAGGCGCGTGACACTGCCGCCTGCGGGTACTGGCAAATTATGTTTTTTAAAAAAAGCCTTAAACAATCGCTTGTCATCCATCCAGTCCAACGCGTCGCGCTGGCCACTGACCGGACGGGGCAAGCCAAAAAAAACAATTTCTTTATTTAAAGCCGGTTTTCTGGCCACATAGCCGTCTAGGGGCTTGCCTAGAAACTCCAATTGCCGCATTTCAACCCCGCGCCGGGCCGCTTCTTCCCAGAGGACTTGGGCGCGGCGTACCCGGCACTGTACTACATCGCCCTGAAACCGAATCAGCCGGACCCCAGCCAACCAGCCCACTAGTTTCCTAGCCCAGTCGCTTTTTCGGACCCAAGAGCCTAATAGTCGCGCCAGCGGATTGTAAAACAGCGCCCGGCGGAAGGGCGTCAAAACAATATTTACCGTCTCAAAATACCAGTGTGTAAAGTGAGGAACCGGATTATTTCCACAATATGGGCAACCGGGCTTATTTGTATGCTCCATCACGCCTAATCCTTTGCTTGTGATTTGTCGGACCTGAGTAAAAAGAGAACACCACCAACCACGGCCGCGACAGAAAAAATAATCGCCACAACCCCCGCCACCCCGTTCCCGGAGTTCCGGCTTTGAGCATCAGAGCTACTGCTGTCCTGCTTATTTTCTTCAACCGGCTGGCTGGTTTCCTGAACCGGAGCCGATGCTTCGGGCGGCGTAT
>JAMDEL010000019.1:0-360 GCA_023487095.1 Patescibacteria group bacterium | reverse complement strand
ACAGGCAGGGTGCCTTGGGGCTTTGGCTGGACCGGCGGCAGGTTGGGCACCTCCCCTTTCACCGCCAAAGCCATTGCCTGGGCAGGTACGGGTAAAACACAAAACAAAAGCACTGGCAACAAGGTTGTTAAAATAAAACTTTTTTTGTGCATAAACCTTTAGATAATACTAATCACTGGTCCAGCTGATGGGAACGTAACCGCTCGAAGTCAACGGAAAACTTGGCGGCGGAGCAAAAAGCAAATTGGAGTCGTAGGTGGTTTGAGTGTATTGATAACCCGAAATAGTATTCCCCCAGCCATCCACCCAGCTCCAGGTCCAGATGCCAAAACTGGCTACCGAACCATAAATGGTGATTTT
>JAMDEL010000099.1 GCA_023487095.1 Patescibacteria group bacterium | reverse complement strand
GCTTTGCTAAGAGCAAGGAAGAGCTGTCTTTGGCTATGACCGATCCCCAGGACCTGCAGACCAAGGAATTTATCCAGAAAAAAACCGGGCTGAAGATAAAAGTCTCGCTTATCGGGAAAACCAGCCTGGAATTCGGCTTGTCCAAGTACCACGCATCTTTGGAAAAGGAAATGGGGCATTTGTTTACCCCGACCGGCCAGCCGATTTCCGTGGAAGCCCAGCCCGCGGACGGCGAACCCGAGGCGGATATGGGCGCCACTCTGAAAAAAGCCTCCGAGGAAATTCCGGTTATCCGGGTGGTAGACACCCTGCTTGAGTACGCGGTATTTGAAAAAGCCTCCGATATTCACATTGAGCCCCAGGAAAATTCGGTGATTGTCCGGTACCGCATTGACGGCGTTTTGCACGACGTGATGACTTTGCCGAAAATTATCCAGTCCGCCATTGTGGCGCGCATTAAGGTGCTGTCCAACCTGAAAATAGACGAGCACCGCCTGCCCCAGGACGGCCGGTTTAAGATTGACAAAGAGGGTTACAAATTTTCTTTGCGCGTTTCCACTATCCCGATTTTTGACGGGGAAAAAGTGGTTATCCGCCTTTTGGACGAGTCGGCGAAAGCGGTTTCTTTGGAGGACTTGGGCTTTGAGCGGAGCAGCTATGAAACCATTTTGCGGAACGTAAAAAAGCCGCACGGCATGCTTTTGGTTACCGGGCCCACGGGTAGCGGGAAATCCACTACTTTGTATACGGTGTTGTCCATGCTTAACACCAAATCCGTAAACATTTCCACGATTGAGGACCCGGTGGAATACCGCATCCCGGGCACCAACCAAATGCAGGTCAACCCGAAAATCGGCCTGACTTTCGCCATGGGTTTGCGCTCGCTTTTGCGCCAGGACCCCAACATTATCATGATTGGTGAAATCCGCGACAAGGAAACCGCGGAAGAAGCCATGCATGCGGCCATGACCGGCCACATTGTTTTTTCCACTTTGCACACTAACAGCGCGGCCGCGGCCCTCCCTAGGCTTTTGGATATTGGCATGGAATCTTACCTGATTGCATCCACAGTCAATGCCGTCCTGGCCCAACGCCTGGTGCGCAAGGTCTGTCAAGATTGCAAAACCGAAGCGAAGATTGACGAGGCAACTTGGATGACTCTGGGTAAGTTGTTTCATTTGGACAAGCTCATCCCAGCCATGGAGCGGGAAAAAGTTTTGCCTCCCAAGGTGAAAAGGGTAGAGGACTTGGTCTTTTATAAGGGCGCGGGCTGCGACAAGTGCAACAAGTCGGGCTACCGCGGCCGTCTGGGCATCCACGAGGTGCTGGAGGTTACCCCGACGGTGGCAACCTTGATTATGGAGCATAAAAGCTCGCAGGAAATTCAGGATCAGGCGGAAAAAGAGGGGATGGTACTCATGTGGGAAGACGGGTTTATAAAAGCTATCCAAGGTTTGACTACCGTAGATGAGATTTTGAGAGTCAGCAAAGAGTAAATAAGACAAGCACCTGGTCTAAAATATGGCGGAATTCAATTATGTCGCATTAAGCAGGAACGGCGGCCGGGAAACCGGCACGATTCAGGCCGCAAGCCTGGAGGCGGCCGGCCACATGCTTAAAGAGCAGGGGCTTTTGCCCACAACCATAGAACCCAAGGATACACATAGTATTTTTGACTCTTTAAAGAAAGTTTCCACCGTCTCCTTAAGCGAAAAAATTGGCGTGGTGGAAAATTTGGGCATCATGCTTAAGGCCGGCATCCCCATTTCCCGTTCCCTGCAGATTATCGTGCGCCAGATGAAAAATCCCCGCATGAAAGAAGTCATGGGCGACATTTATAACCAGGTCCAGTCCGGAAAAGGGCTGGCGGAAGCCATTGCCGCGTATCCGAAAATTTTTTCCAACATTTTTGTCAGCATGATTAGGGTGGGGGATATGTCTGGCAACCTGGAAAAAAGCCTGGAGTATTTAAGTGTTCAGCTCCATCGCGAGGCTGACCTAAAAAGCAAGGTCAAAGGCGCCATGATTTACCCCTCCGTGATTATTAGTGCTATGCTAATCATTGGGGTGCTCATGTCCATCTTCGTGTTGCCGAACCTGACCTCGGTGTTCAAGGATTTTGCTGCCGACCTGCCGCCCACCACCAAGTTTATCATGGCCTTTGCGGATTTTATGAGCGGCAATGCCACGCTGGTGATTGGCGTTATGATCGGGCTGATTGCTGCGGTCATTGCTTTTTTAAAAACCCCGCCCGGCCAAAGGTTTTTTGACAATTTGCTCCTGAGGTTTTTTTTGATAAATACCATTGTCAAAAAAATCAACCTAGCCCGGTTTGCGCGCGTATTAAGCTCGCTGCTTAAAAGCGGTATTCCCATTGTGTCGGCACTGGAGGTGGCCGGGGAGTCCATAGCCAATATCCCGTACCGCGAATTGGTTTTGCAGTCGGCTAAAGACGTGAAATTCGGCAAAACTTTGGCCGCGACTCTGGGCAAAAACGAAAGACTATTCCCGCCTTTGGTGGTGCAGATGCTGGAAGTGGGGGAAGAAAGCGGCACTGTGGAGGAAATTTTGGGCCAGCTGGCGGAACACTATGAGGAAGAGGTGGACAGCGTTTTGGGCAACATGTCTTCAATTATTGAGCCGCTTTTGCTTTTAACCATTGGCGGCGTGGTGGGTTTCCTGGCGGTAGGTTTGATTGCCCCGATTTATAATATTGGTTCCAACATCAAATAAAAGAAATGCTTAACTTAACTTCCAGCAAAAGGCCTGCTTTTGGACTTGACGTCAGTCAAAGTTCTTTGAAAGTGATGATGCTTGAAAAAAAAGGCAAAGGGGCGCTCGTGCAGGGGATAGCCTATGCACCCATGCCCAAAGGGGCGGTAGTGGCGGATGCCGTGGCTGACGAAAAGACTTTTTCTTATGTGCTTAAGCAGTCTTTGGAAAAGCCGCAGTTTGGCCGCATAAATACTAGGTACGTGGTGGCCAGCCTGCCGGAATCCAAGTCTTTTGTGCGCGTTATCCAGGTGCCCTTAATGTCTGACAGCGAGATTGACGGCGCCGTGCCATTTGAGGCGGAAAATTTTATTCCCATGCCGCTTGACCAGGTGTATATGGATTGGCAGAAATTGGGCGTGTCGGGCGACAAGATAAATATTTTGATTATCGCTTCCCCCAAAGAATTTGTGGAAAATTATTTGAAAGTTTTGGATAATGCGGGGCTTAAGCCGGTGGCCTTGGAGGCTGAGTCTCAAAGCTGCCACCGGGCGCTGGTGGCTGAAGGCAGCAAGGAAACCGTGCTGATTGCCGATTTGCAGGCTTTTCGGAGCACGCTGGTAATGGTGGAACAGGGGCAGCCCCAGTTTACTTCTTCCATCCCCATTGCGGGCAACGCTTTTACCGAAGGCATTGCGCGCTCCTTAGGCGTTTCATCGGCTAAAGCCGAGGAGATAAAAAGAAAAGTTGGTTTTGCCAATACCGCAGATTACCCGAATATCCGCACCAGCCTTTTGCCAATTTTAACCAACC
>JAMDEL010000085.1 GCA_023487095.1 Patescibacteria group bacterium | reverse complement strand
ATAGCGGCCGCTCCGGCCCTGGCTGAAGTGGAAGAAAAGTCCGAAGAAGAGCAGGTATAAAAACATGATAAAAGCCCACCGCCAAAGCGGTGGGCTTTTTGATTTACACCTTAGGATTTGGTAAGCTTTAGTATATCTTTATGCCCGAAATTTCTAAGCGCGCACAACTCACCCCGGCTTCGCCTATCCGCAAGTTTTTGCCTTTGGCCCAAAAGGCCAAAGAGGCGGGGGTAAAAGTTTATGCCTTAAGCAGCGGGGATCCGGACTACCAGGTACCGCCCGCATTTTTTAAAGCCGTAAAAAGCTACAAGGCGAAGACTTTAAACTACGCGCCCAGCAGCGGCATTTTGGAGCATACCCAGGCCTGGCAAAAATATTACCTTTCTTTGGGCGTAAAAATTCCCACAGAGAACATTGTGCCCACATCCGGGTGCGCGGAAGCTATTTTGTTTGCTCTTTACGCGGCTACGGACCCGGGCGACGAAGTTTTGGTCTTTGAGCCCGTGTATGTGAGCTATAAATCCTTTGCGGTTATGGCCGGCATTACGCTTAAGCCTGTAAGGCTTAAGCCCGAGAACGGCTATGCTTTGCCCTCGCTTTCCGAGATAGAAGAACAAATTTCGCCCAAAACCCGCGCCATTGTGGTTATTAATCCCGACAACCCCACGGGCAAGCTCTGGAGCAAAAAGGAGCTCCTTATGGTTTTGGAGCTGGCCAAGAAACACAACCTGTTTGTAATTGCGGACGAGACTTACCGTGAGATTCGGTTTTCGGGCCAGCCCGAGTGCTTGCTTAAGTATTCCAATTTTAAGGATCGGGTAATTTTGACTGACAGCGTGTCCAAAAGGTTCAGCATGCCCGGGGCCAGGATTGGCTGTGTTGCGAGCCAAAACCCCGAGGTTATGGCTGCGGCGCTAAGGTTTGCCCAGGCCCGGCTGTCTGTGGGCACTTTGGAGCAATTGGGCACTGCGCCTTTGCTTAAGAAAGCTAAAGGTATTACCGACAAAGCCAAGCAGGAGTATTCGGGCAGGTGCGGTATTGTGAGCCAGGCGCTTGCGAAAATTCGGGGCGTGACTTTCCGGCCTCCCCAAGGCGCGTTTTATATGATTGCGCAATTGCCAATCGCGGACGCCGAGGACTTTGTAAAATTTATGCTCACCAAATTCAGCTATAAAAACCAGACCGTATTGGTGGCGCCCATGCAGGATTTTTACCTGACGCCCGGTTTGGGCAAAAATGAAATCCGCATTGCCTGCGTGCTAAAAAAACCGGATTTGAAAATTGCCATGGAAATTTTAAAGCTCGGCTTAGAAGCTTACAAAAAAAATCTTAGTGCTTAGTGTTGTGCGGTAATAAAACACCTCCGCCAGTGGCGGAGGTGTTTTATCTTTATTGAATTTTTGGCCAGTCTGCCACCATAAGCCAGTCGGTCTTAACTAGCTGGCGTTCTTTGAGCATCTGCCAAATGTGTTCGGTAATGAAGGGCATAAAGGGGTGGAGGAGCTTTAAAGTCCAAATCAGCTGGTGGAGCAGGATTTTTTCCGTATTGGCTTTGTAATTTTCGTCTTTTAACTGCTCTTTGCTTTTCTCCAAGTAAACATCGGCCAGTTCGCGCCAGGCAAACTGGTATATGTCTTGTGCGGCCTCGTGGAGCATAAAGCTGTCCAGGTTTTTGGTCACTGACCGCGTAGTTTTTTCCAGAGCCTCCAAAATGGCCTTGTCCGCTTCGGTTTCGGCCTCGAACTCGAAGTCACTTGCCTCTACGTTGGTCATAACAAACCGGGCAATGTTCCAGAGCTTGTTGGCAAAGTGCTTCATGCCTTTGACTTTTTGTTCGTCAAAAATCACGTCATTGCCCGGAGCTGCGCCAAAGACTAGGGCAAACCGCAAGGCATCGGTGCCGTATTTGGCCGTCATTTCCAAAGGGTCAATGCCGTTGTTTAAGGACTTGCTGAACTTTCGGCCCTGCTTGTCTCTCACAATGCCGTGGAGGTACACGCGGTGGAAGGGGATGTCGCCCAGGAGAAAGCCGCTCATCAGCACCATGCGCGCCACCCAGAAAAACAAAATTTCGTAGCCCGGCATCATGACCGAAGTCGGGTGGAAAGCTTTTAAGTCAGGGGTTTGCTCTGGCCAGCCCAAGGTGGAAAAAGTCCAAAGCCCGGAAGAAAACCAAGTGTCCAAAGTGTCGGTGTCCTGTGTCCAACCATCAGTTTCGGGCGGGGTCAGGCCGCAGTAAATTTCTTCGCCCTTGTACCAGACCGGAATTTGGTGCCCGTAAATAATCTGTCTGGAAATGCACCAGTCGCGCAGGTTTTCTATCCAGTGGAAATAAATCTTTTCAAAGCGCTCGGGCATAATGTTTATTTGCCCGCTTTCCACGGCAGTTTTCATAACCTCTTTCAAAGTGACTTCTTGTCCTTGGGCAATGCCTTTCAGGTTTCCTGACTTGGCTTTGAATTTTTTATTAACCGCAATAAACCACTGGAGCTTGGGGAGAGGTTCGATTACTCCGCCCGTCCTTTGGGCCTTGGAGAGGTTCTGGATTGTCTCTTCCTCTTTTTCTACGAGGCCCTGTTCTTTGAGCTTGTCCGCAATCAGCTGCCTGGCTTCCGCGGTCTTTTTGCCAAGGAGCCAGTCTTCACCCACGGTCATTTTGGCAAACTCATTGATTACGGGTTTAATGGGCAAGTCGTGGCGCTGGGCCATTTCATAGTCCACGGCGCTGTGCGCGGGGGTAACGCCCAAAGCACCCGTGCCAAAGGCCGGATCCACTTCCTTGTCCGCAATAATTTTTATGTGCAGAGGCACGCCGCAGAATTCTACATCGAACTCCTGGCCAATGTATTTTTGGTAGCGCGCATCGTCCGGGTGCACGGCCACGGCCGTGTCGCCGACTTTGGTTTCCGGCCGGGTGGTGGCAATGGCAATGGGAAAATCCTTGCTGTAGCGGAAAGTGTAAAGCTTGGCCTTGGTTTCTTCGTAATCAATCTCATCATCCGAGACCGTGGTCTGGCCTTTAGGGTCCCAGTTGACTACACGGTGGCCGCGGTAAATTAATCCCGAATCGTACATTTCTTTAAATGCGGTTTTTACGGCTGTTTCCCTGTCTTTGTCCAAAGTAAAAGCCAAGCGGCTCCAGTCCAAGGACAGCCCGAGTTTGTGGAGCTGGGAGAGGATGCCTTTTTGGTTTGCCATGGCGAATTCCTGGATCATGGCAAAAAAGTCTTCGCGGGTGTAGTCATGACGGGATTTGCCGGCTTTCTTGTAGTGTTCTTTTTCAAATTTGGCCTGCGTGGCAATGGCCGCGTGGTCCGTGCCCGGCACCCACAAAGCCTTTTTACCTTTCATGCGCTGGTAGCGGATAACCGTGTCCTGGATAGTGTCTTCAAAGGCATGGCCCATATGCAAGACGCCCGTGACATTGGGCGGGGGCAGGGACACGGTAAAAGGCTCGCGGCTTTCCGCGTTCGGCAGCTTGTCAGGGTTAAAATAGCCGGTCTGCATCCAGGCTTCGTAAAGCTTGTCTTCTACCTGAGTGTGGTCGTAAGCTTTGGGGAGTTCCATGTTAGTTGAAAGTTTAAAGATTAAAGCCTTATGTCATCCAAAAAAATAAAACACCGCTAAACGGTGCTTGAGAGCCCTCGCGGGCGTTACCATCTCAAATTGTACTTAATTTTCCGCTTTAACGGGCGGACTCCGGCGGGTTCTACTCTCCCGATAAATCGGGGTTTCTTCCCGCGCCCTTCCGGTGACAGCCGGAACATAAGCTTTAGGGGTATTATAGGAAAAAGCGCGTATTTTGTAAACCTGGAAACAAAACAGCCGAGGTCCCCGTAGGTACCTCGGCTGTCTGCTTGGTGTGTAGTGTCAGGCGTTGAGCGCCGGCAAATGCGGCGCCTGTTCGTTGCCGGTAAGCCGTCTTTGGTAGCGCTTCCTGTCGAACTTGAAGAACGACATGCGCTCGTTGGCTTCGTCAGCCGCCCATCTGAGTAGTTTTTCCGGCTCTCCAGAATCATCCGGATGGATGATTTGGTGGCCGTAGCTAAAGCTCAGTTGGTTCGGGAGCCGCCAGGAGCGTTGGAGTTCACGGAGCGCAACAAGGGTTTCGTCCATATCCACTTTCCTGTTCCAAGCTTCATGAATGCGCTTGGCCAGCTGGTGGACATGGCCGCCGCCCAAGGAAACAATCAGGATCTGGTCGCCCTGCACGAACGGCACGTCGTTGCCGCGCATGGATTCCCATACGGCTGCCCCCAGGTGTGACAGGATGAGGTTGGCCCTGTTGTGTCCCGCCTTTTTATCAACCTCACCGAAGTCGTCTATGTCGCCATAAATAACTTCAATGTCCTGGTTGAGCCGGCGGGCCAGGCTGATTAAGGCGCAGCCCTTTTCCTGCAGCAAGCGCATGTGCAGGAGATTGGTGGGCCAATCACGCTCGGCCATCTCTTCCACGGCCTGGCCGCGTTGCGCGGCCTTGATTGCATACAGCAAATTACTGAGCAACACACTTGTCTGAAACATTTCTCCCTCCTAGGGATTTTCAAAAGCATCCCATTTGGTCTTGGTCCCAGTGGTCTGGTACTGTTCCTGGTAATGCCGGTTACGCCACTTGCTCCACGCGGCCCGTAGGCGTCCAAATTTGAACCGCGTTTCATCGCATCATTACCCACCACCGGATACGGAGGGGGTAACATATTAGTATAGCATATTTTGAATGAAATGTCAATACTAAAAACACCCTTTTTACAGGATGTTTTAGAGGTTTTGGTCTATAATTCTAGTCCGGGCGTAGCTTGGACTAAATTTGGGTTTACGGGTTTTTTGCCATTGTGGAGCATGAAAGCCGCGGCTATACCAATCATTTCCGCGTTATCTGTGCACAGTTTAAATTCCGGGACGAAAAATTCCAAACGGTTTTTCTTACAGGCCAGGGTAAGTTCTTGGCGTAAACGCCTGTTGGCGGAAACCCCGCCGGAAAGTGAAATGGATTTAGCTTTAAATTCCTTAGCCGCGCGCAAAGTTTTTTGCACGAGCACATCCACCACCGCTTCCTGGAAAGAAGCGCAAATGTCGGCTGTGTTGTGTTTCCCGGATTGGTCTTTTACAAAGTAGAGGACCGCGGTCTTAAGGCCGGAAAAAGAAAAATTGTAATTTTTTTGGTTAAGCATTGGCCGGGGAAAAGCCACAGAAGCTTTGCCCTGTTCCGCCAGGCGCGAAACTTCGGGCCCGCCGGGGTAGGGGAGGCCAAGGAGTTTGGCGACTTTGTCAAAAGCTTCGCCTGCGGCATCGTCCACAGTGGAGCCCAGGACTTTGTAGTGCTTTTCATCTTTCATCAACACCAGCAAGGTGTGCCCGCCGGAAACGATTAAAGAAATTTGGGGAAAAATATCTCTGGCCTTAAGTCCCTGGTCTTTAAGTTTGCCTAAGGGCGAATATAAATGTCCGGCCATGTGGTTTACGGGGAGGAGCGGCTTTTTAGTCGCCAGAGCCAAAGCTTTGGCAAACTCCACGCCGACAATTAAGGAAGGTACGAGTCCAGGCCCGTAAGTTACAGCCAGCATATCAATTTTTTCCAGAGTTACCCTAGCGTCCTTGAGTGCTTTTTCCGTGACTGGTAGGATGTTTTTTACATGGGCGCGGGCAGCGGCTTCGGGCACTACGCCGCCCATTTTGGCATGGAGCTGGATTTGGGATCTGACCACAGAGGACAAGGTGGTTATTTCGGGCCAGGCCGTCTTGCCTTCCAAACGCAAAACCGCGACAGCGGTTTCGTCGCAGCTGGTTTCTATGGCCAGGATGGTCTTTGCAGGGGTTTTCACCATACGGGGTATTTTAGCATTTAGCCCAGGCCTTGAAAAGAATGGGGTTTTATGGTATTATTAGGCAGTAATTTTTAAATTTGGCGCTATCGTCTAATGGTTAGGACAAGTGGTTTTCATCCACTAAATCGGGGTTCGATTCCCCGTAGCGCTACCATAATGCTTTAATCGCCCGAATGGGCAAAGTTTTTTTGGAAAATCTATCGCCCGCCAGGGCTTTTTTTGTTACTATTTAATATAAGGAGACTTATTTAAATGGCGTTTGGACCAGTTATTGACGTTCCGTTGATGTCTGCGGCCTTTGTTTTGGTGATAAAGTGGAAAGACAGAGTTGTGGACTTCGTGGCAAAAACCCGCCTGCCCAGAATTTTGTCGGCCCTGTTGGTGTCGGTGCCTTTGCTTATTTTTGAAGAACACATTAACTGCGGCGCTTATTGGTGTACAAAGGTCTGGGTTCCTCCTACTCTATGGTTTCTGCTTATTTTGGAGCTGGTCTTTTTTGGTATTGTCAGGCTCGTGAAAATTAAAGCAGTGGTTTGGCAAACGGTGCTATGCAGCTTTTTAGGCATGCTCCTTGAATTTTTTTTGGGATCTGCCCGTGCTGGCTTACATCAACTAGCCAAAGAACATATGTTGGTGTTCCTGCTACTGATGGTTTGGGTGGGGTTTAGTTATACCTTTGCGTATTATTTGCCCTTGCTAATATTTAACGGCCCCCAAAAGGCCGGTGATTAATCCTATGAAAACAGGCCGGGTTTTTTCAGTTATTGTAATTGTTACCCTATCTTGGCTCTTCGCAGCCAAAATGCCCCAGGCTTTATTTATTCCTTTGGCAATTTTGCTGTGGGTTTTCCGGGCAGGATTCGTGCGCCTGGCCCAAAGGTTTCCGGCAGGGCTCGGGTTTATTGGCAGCACCTGGCTTTTGGGCATGGTTATAGAAATTTTTGCCGTTTGGCAAAACCTGTCCGTGCCCGCGGGCCAGCGCTTGTTGTTTGAACAGGAGCCTGGCAGGGATTTGGCCGTAGCAGCGGTTTTTTATCTGCTTTTTGCCGTAATTTGGTTTTTCCTTTTAAGGCGATACGCTTTCACCCCCAGACAGGCCCTGTTTATCCAAGTTTTATGGTCAGCCGTGGAGCAAAGGGGTGCAGTCTTGAAACAGGCCTTTCAAGCCGGGTCTTTTGGCCTGGTCATGCTGGCCTTTGTGGCCGGGGTGTATGGAACCTGGGTGTTTTTTCCAACACTGTTTACTTGGGAAAAATTCAGTCAGAAATTTCCGGATCGCATTAAGCCCCGGTGGTACCACATGCTTCTGGCAGTAGGGGTTTTATACGCCGCCATTGCAGTAATGATTCTGTTAGGTTAAGGTTATCTTAAACGATGGATTTAAAGGCGACTTACAACAAAATAGCCAAGGACTGGTTTAATGACCACAAGGAGAGCGACTGGTGGAACGAGTCCGCCAACAAGTTTTTGGGCCTGGTAAAACCCGGCGGCAGGGTGCTGGACGTGGGCTGCGGCGCTGGATTGAAAACCAAATACCTGCTGGAACAGGGTTTTGATGCGGTGGGCATAGATTTTTCCGAAGAGATGATAAAGCTGGCCAAAGAATACTGTCCCGAGGCGCAATTTTTTGTGGAAGACATTAAGCAGCCTTTGGGCTTGGGCATGTTTGACGGAATCTTTGCCCAAGCCGTGCTCTTGCATATCCCCAAGGCGGAAGTGGTGAAGGTACTGCAGAACTTTTATGAGCATTTAAACAGTCCCGGGTATTTGTATGTAGTGGTCAAGGAGCTCCGGCCGGGTGCCAAAGACGAGCAAAATATTGTGGAGAGCGATTATGACTACGAGTACGAGCGGTTCTTCAGTTTTTTTACCATGCCGGAACTGGAGGGTTATTTTAAACAGCTGGGCCTGACTGTGGTGCATAAGGCTGCGGTTACCCGCGCTGACACAAACTGGCTCGTAATTATCGGTAAAAAATAAAAACCCCGGCCTTAAGGCCGGGGTTTTTATGGAGCGGTTATTTCTCTAGTAATTTTTTTAAGCCTTCCAGCACCATTTGCCAGTTTTTGGCTGAGTGGTCCCGGGATGTTTCCGACTGAATATTGTCCTGGGTAATGGTCAGTTTTGTGCCATTGCCTTCGGGAGAAAGGTCGTAGGCTACGTTTTGGTAGTTTTCCGGCGCATCCGGCAAACCGGAGAAGCTGCTCCAGTAAGTGGTAAGCAGATGTTTTTCCGGCCCCATTTCAAGTATTTGGCCCTTGTCTTCGTAAGCCTTGCCTTCCCAAACGCCTTTGTAGGTGATGGGGCTGCCAACTTGCCAGTCGGAAACCGCTTCGGTACCGAACAGGTATTGTTTAATGAGTTCGGGTGTAGTTAGTGCCTGCCAAACTTTGGCAGCAGGGGCATGGATAACCACGCTGACCTCGGCTTTAAAAGTTTTATTCATAGCGTATAAATTAGTTTGTTAGTTTTTTTATAGTATCCGATAAATAAAGTATGGGCAAATTCTTCCAGGAGTTTTTAAATGCGCACTTGACATTAATGTTAGAAGTATATAACATGGTAATTGTTAGAAATCATTAACATTTCATTATGACAATAAAACAATATAACTGGGTCAGGGTGCTGGTTTCCGCCAGCCTGGCCGCGGTCATGAGCCAGGCTGTGATGCTGCAGAACTATTATTTGGGCGCCGCAGCCGTGCTAATTGCCGTGCTGCTTATGGTCGCGCTGAAAAAACAGGTGCGCGAAGTTATGGCTGACGAGCGAGATTATAAGCTGGCAGGGGATGCGGCCCGCTGGTCTTTGACCGTATTTGCCACCTTAGGTTCCTTGGGTTCGTTCTTGTTACTGACTGGCCGGGGCTACTACCCGGAATTTGAAGCTGCCGGAAGCGTGTTGGCTTATGCGGTTTGCGCTTTGCTGATTATTTACAGCCTGACCGTCAAGTATTTGCAGTACCGCGAGAGCGAAATTTCCCGGGGCAGAAAAATTTTTTACGTAATCTTGGGCATTTTTATTGCCGCAGCGGTCGTGGTGGCGGGCTTAAGGCTGTTTTCCGGTGAAGACACCTGGCTATGCCAAAATGGGCAGTGGGTGAAGCATGGTAATCCCCAGGCAGCCGCTCCAACCCGGGCGTGCCGTTAATTTATGAAGAACAAGATTAAAGAATTGAGGCGGGTTTTAGGCTTAACCCAGGAAGAGCTGGCCAACCGGGTGGGGGTGAGGCGGGAGACCATCGTATTTTTGGAAGCCGGCAAATACAACCCCTCGCTGCAGTTGGCCCATGATGTCGCCCGCGTGCTCAAAACTACAATTGACGAGTTGTTTTTGTTTTAATGCGGAATAAAAATTAAGTGCACGCTGACAGTCTGCTATAATAAAAACAGTAAAGAAACAACAAAACGAAAATTGGGAAATAAAATCGTAAAAATTAAACCTACCTACAGAACTAAGTCTTTTGATGGCATCAGCATGAGGAGCCGGCCCAAGGTGGCCTTGCCGTCGGGCCAGAGACGGAAAAAATCTGTGTTATCGCCCAAGGTAACGGTTTTCCACCGCGTAATTGCCATGCGCAGCCATTTTTCCGTGGTCCTGACCACAGTCTTGCTGTTTGTCGGTTTTTTGGCCGGATTCTGGTTCACCTGGCAGACCAAGGAGATTGGAGCAGAGGGGCAGGTGCTGGGTGCCACGACTGTCAACGAATCAGCCCCGGCCGGGGGAGTCCAGACCGAAGCCGTTGCTTCCAGCTCTTTGGCACAGATTTCCGATGACAGGTATTTTAAAATGACGATTGACCAGATTGAAGGGTATTTGAACGAGGTGGTTAAAACCCCCCAGATGCAGGAAGCGGAACGGCTAGAGATCCGCAAGAAAAAGCTTAAGGCATATTTGGCGGAAAAAGGCTCGCCCTTTGTGGAGATTTCGGACAGCATTGCGGAACTGCCGCATTGGAAAATGGTTTTGGCCATTTCCAACTCGGAGAGCACCATGGGTAAGCGCTGCTATAACAACAATTGCAGCGGCATTGGCGTGGCTCCGGGGCACCCGTTATGGCGCGAGTACCCTTCGCACAAGGAGTGGGCCAAGGATTTGAACAAGCTTTTGGAAAAGCGCTATAAGAACTGGACACTGGAACGGATGAACGGGGTTTACAACCAGCCGGGCAGCCGAAACTGGGTTTTGGCTTCCAAACAGGTATTGGAGGAACTGCAGGAACGGGCGATTGAGTAGCGGTGTTTATTAATATAGAAAAACCGCTCAATCCCGGGAGGGAGAGCGGTTTTCTTGACGAGGAACTTATGGAATTACCCAAACACATCACCTTGAAATTTCAGGGTGGAAAGTTTAGGGCAGTTCGCCTTCGGTTCCTGTCTTGCTTGCCGCAATGATTGCCAGCAGCAGAAGCGCGGCAAAGATGCTGACTAAGGAAGCGTGCTCAGAGACGCGGATGAATTGGATGGTTTCCGCAACCATCATGAGCATGCTTACTCCTTTGGAGACGACGTGTGCATGGCCGAGCTTGTTGGCCAACAAGCGGTTGGTTTTTACCGTAGCTTTAAAGCTACCAATGCCAACGGCAACCGCTATCGCTCCCAGCAGGAACAGGAAGGCGTCCATAAGACTCCTTTCTGGCTGTCGGACTTTGGGCCTGACAGCGCTGATTCCCTCCGTTAATTTGTAAAGAACTTGCTCCACCTTTGGGGCTGCTGCCTTAAGCAGTAACGCCCGGTGGACGTTCCAGTATAATATTGCAAAAATAATTTGTCAAATACGGAAAAGCCCTGTAGAATTAAGCTATTCTAAGCATTTGGAGAAGCAAAAATATGAGTGAAATTGAACATAAAGTCATTATTATCGGCAGCGGCCCGGCTGGACTGACAGCGGCCATTTATGCGGCGCGGGCCGAGCTTAAACCGCTGGTAATTGCGGGTTTAAATCCCGGCGGCCAGCTCATGCAGACCACGGAAGTGGAAAATTTTCCCGGTTTCCCCAAAGGGATAATGGGTCCAGACTTAATGACCGGCATGATGGAGCAGGTAAAAAGGTTCGGCGGGGTAATAGCCAACGAAAATGTAATTTCCGCAGATTTTTCAACGCAGCCTTTAACGGTTAAGACAGAAACAGCCGAGTATAAAACCCGGGCGGTGATAATCGCCACGGGCGCGGAAGCCAACTGGCTGAATTTGGACAGCGAACAAAAGCTTCGGGGCAAAGGTGTTTCGGCTTGTGCGACCTGCGATGGCTTCTTTTTTAAAGACAAGGCCGTGGCGGTTATTGGCGGCGGCGATTCGGCCATGGAAGAAGCGACTTTTTTGACCAAATTTGCGAGTTCGGTTACTATCATTCATCGCCGGAATGAATTTAGGGCTTCCAAGGTTATGCTCAAAAGAGCCCAGGACAACCCCAAGATTGAGTTCGTCGCCAACGTGCAGGTTTTGGAGGTTGTGGGTGAGAACGCAGTGGAGGGAATAAGGCTGAAAGATAACCAGACAAGCGAAGAAAAGACTTTGCCGATCCAGGGTTTGTTTTTGGCCATTGGCCACACCCCGGCCACCAAAATTTTTAAAGCCGCAGGCGTGGAAACGGACGAAAAAGGCTATATTAAAATTTCCAACCAGACCCAAACCAATCTTCCGGGCGTGTTTGTGGCCGGGGATGTGGCTGACCACCGTTACCGCCAGGCTATTTCCGCCGCCGGTGCGGGCTGTATGGCTGCGCTGGATGCGGAAAAGTACCTTGCTGAGCAGGAGTAAGCGCGATTATGTTTGAAATTTTAGGCAAGGTTGTGCCGGGTGAAAAAATCGGCCGGCGTCTGGGGTTTCCCACTGCCAACTTGGACCGCCGGCAATTTGTGCGCAGCCAGCAAAAAATCAGGCTGGGCGTCTGGGCGGGGAAGGCCGTCTTGCCCCAGGGAAAAATTTTTAAAGCCGGCATAGTAATTGGACCGCTGGACAAGCGCGGTTTGCCGAAAATCGAAGCCCATCTGCTGGGTTTTAGCGGTAACTTGTATGGCAAAAAATTAAGCTTGACCCTGCATTTGTACCTGCGCCCATTCAAAGAGTATGAAAACGAAAGGCTGCTGCAGAAACAGATTGCCAAAGACATTGCGAGGATTAAAGCTTTGAAAGTCTAAAAATGTTCAGCGGAATTATTCAAAAAAAATCCCAAATCACGGCTGTGGCCGCCCAGTCCGGCGGCCTGCGGGTTTCCGTTGACAAGCCCCAGGGCTGGCGTTTGAAGCTCGGCGATAGCGTGGCCGTAAACGGAGTCTGTTCTACCGTGGCCAAGCTTGGCAAGGCAGCGGAGTTTTTTTATATGCCGGAGACGCTGAAAAAAACCTACTTTGCTTCCCTGAAGAAAGGCGAAGAGGTAAATCTGGAACTGTCCTTAAAAGCCTCTGACCGTTTGGACGGTCATTTAGTGCTGGGGCATGTGGATGCCGCTGGCACAGTCCTTGGTCTGAAGCCGGAAGGGGAATCGCAAGTAATGACAATAGGCGTGGAGGGCGGCGCGGGTTTACTGGCGGACAAAGGTTCGGTGGCTGTGGAAGGAGTCAGTCTGACCGTGGTGAAGGCTGGCAAAAACAAGTTTACGGTGCATTTGATTCCGCACACCTGGCAGCACACCAATCTGCATGCCAAAAAAATCGGGGACGCGGTCAACGTGGAGTTTGATATTTTAGCCAAATACATTAAAAGTTTAATGAATAATAGTCATGCAGGTAAAAAATAAGGCGCAGAAAAGATTACCGCTCCAGGCAGGGGCGTTCAAGGTGGGGCTGGTGACTTCCCGGTTTAATGGCGAGATTACCGAAGGCTTGCTCCGTTCGGCAAAGTTGGCCCTAAAAAAATATGGTGTGAAGGAAAAAAATATAGCCACGGTCTCCGTGGCTGGTGCGGTGGAAATCCCTTTTGCTTTGCAAAAATTGGCTTTGGCCCAGCGTTACGATTGCTTGGTGGCTTTGGGTTGTGTAATCCGCGGCGAAACGCCTCATTTTGATTATGTCTGCAAAATGGCGCAGGAAGGGGTGCTGCGGGTATCCCAGGATTTCCGGCTGCCGGTTGGCTTTGGGGTGCTGACAGTATTCAGCGTAAAGCAAGCGCGCAGCCGTTTTCATGTCGGCGGCGAGGCTGTAGAGGCCGCTCTTGAGCTGGCCAGCCTTCAATTTTAAGCGTAACGGAGATACTATGAAAAGATTCGGCCCCTATTTAATTTTTTTCGCCGCCATGCTTTGGGCGACGGATGCGCCTTTCCGCACGGCCTTGCTGAAAGATTTGCCTGCAGGCCTGATTGTGCTGGCGGAGCACGCGGTGGATGTCATGGTTATTTTGCCTATTGTGTTTATGGGCCGGAAAGAGCTTAAAACCTTGCGCGGCCGGGATTGGCTGGCTTTGGTATTCGTTGGCGTGTGCGGCAGCGCACTGGCCAGCGTGGCCTTTACCCAGGCCTTCGCCTATGTTAACCCTTCCGTGGCAATCTTGCTCCAAAAGTTGCAGCCTATAATTGCCATCAGCCTGGCCTCCGTCATTTTGAAGGAAAGACTGGGCCATAGATTTTGGCTCTGGGCCCTTCTGGGGATTTTTGGCGCGTACCTGATTTCTTTCCCCGGGCTTAAGCCTCAAATTTACCCGGGCGAGGTCTGGAACCCTCAATTCATGGGCGTGATTTTAGCGCTCGTGGCAGCCTTGTTTTGGGGCGCCTCTACAGTGCTTGGCAGGTATGCGCTTAAAGACGTCAGCTTCAGGATGGTGACCAGTTTACGTTTTTTAATCGCTTTTGTCTTTCTTTTGGGCTTAAACTATAAAGTTTTGGATGCAGGGACAGTAGCTCATATTTCCATAAAAAACTTTTTGTATATTCTGATTATTGCCATGGCTTCGGGGGTGTTTTCCCTGTTTTTGTATTACAAGGGTTTGCAAAACACCAAGGCCTCCGTAGCAACCATCGCGGAACTCGGTTTCCCTTTGGCTGCGGTTTTGGTGAACTATTTTGTCTTGCATGTTGAGTTGGATAATATCCAGGTCTTGGGCATTGCCGTTCTGTTGTACGCGGTCATGCAACTGGCCAAGCATAATTTTCAGACCCAGATTGAAATGAGCTTGGCAAAAGATTAAAAATTGGTATAATGGAGATATGAGACCCAGGCAAAAATTTTCAACTCCGATTTTCCTGCCCGTACCCTGCCCAATTGCCTGGCCCGCCCAACTTCCCATACGTTCTAAACCCTGACCTTGCGTCAGGGTATTTTTATGTCCAAAGGGGGATATTTACATGCTACAGTCAGTTATGCGTCATCCTAACAGGTTGCGCCGGCAAGTGTCCGGGGCAAAACAGCGCAAGCGCGAAGTACGGAGCAAAAGCCGGGAGCCTGGCCGATGCAGGCCGCACCAAGAGCCGCGCGCTGTCTGGGAAAGTAGGGTGAAGCTATCTCCAACAGCCAGAATCATCTGGCAGGTCTGGATGGTCTGGGCAGTCCAACGCCAAACACTGATGCGTCTCCAGTACTTTCAGTTTTGGTGGCTGGTTGTGTTCCGGGGCCGGCCGCTCGGCCGGATTATCCAGGTGCTGGAACGTCTGCGGCGGGTCAAGCTTCACATGGGGGAAAGAATCCAGCAGGGCCTGCCCAGGCCCCGCTTGTGTGCCCACGAAGGCCGCAATTACCACCACCTAATCCCGAAGTCCCGTGGCGGAAAGGCCCGCACCCAAAACCTGATGCTCATCAGGCTGGATCGCCATATCGGTTGGCACATCCTGTTCAAGGATGAGCGCTACAGGGATATGACCCTGGACGAAACCATTGAGCTGCTGGTCGGCTGGTATCAAATGCTTCTGGGTTGCTGAGCCCGAAAGCGCTTTAAGGCCCTCCTTTATGCTTCCTTAGGGATGTATTTGGAGGGCCTGTTTCTTGATTGACTGGCGGGCCAAAAAATTATAGAATATAAAGTCAAAGAACTCTTAAATTAAACTTTAAAAAATATATGAAAAAAGCATTTTTTGGCTTAATTATGGGCATTTTGCTCATAGCGCCCCTGGGCCAGGTGGCCAAAGCCTATAGCCCGTATTTGTCAGCTTCGTGGGAAAATAACAACAATGTCAGGATTGTGGTTAACCAGGCTCAGCCATATATGGGTGTGGATGTGTACTACCAAAACACCAACAGCACAACCTGGAACGTTACTACCAATGTCTGCACCACCAATTCCAGCGGCTACTGCTCAGTAGCTGTAGATTTGGGTTTGCAGCAGGGCGTCTCGGCTTCCGTGTATGCCAAAATAGGTTCTGACCAGACTTCAACGGCGACCATAGGCGGCAGCGGCGGCTGCTGGGGGAGCAATTGCGGTTCCGGCAATCTTACCTTCAGCAACGCGAACCCTTCATTGAGCGTGGGTCAAAGCCAAAGCGTGACCATTTACAGCAACAGCAGCTATTACTACGGCAATTACTATATTTCTTCCAACTCCAATTCCAGCGTAGTTACGGCCAATATTTCGGGCAGCACGATTAGCCTTTATGGCAGCAGCGCGGGCAGTGCCAGTATTACGGTGTGCCAAAGCGGAGGCTATTCTTACAGCTATGGCAATAACTGTGGCACGATTTATGTGACCGTGGGCGGCGGGATGACGGGTAATATTACTTTCAGCAATACCAACCCTTCATTGACCGTCGGCCAAAGCATGTCCGTAACGGTCAGCGCGCCATATTTTTATAGCGGCAGTTTTTACATTTCCAGCAACAGCAACAGCTCCGTGGTTTCGGCCAACATGAGTGGCAACACCATCAACCTTTATGGCAGCAGCGCGGGCAGCAGCACGCTCAGTGTTTGTTTAAGCGGCGGTTCGTACACCTGCGCCAACTTATATGTCACGGTAAGCGGCAGCGGCGGCTGCTGAGGGGGTAATTGCGGCTCTGGCAACATCACTTTCAGCCAGAGCAATGTCAGCCTGTCTGTGGGCCAAAGCCAAAGCGTGACCATTTACAGCAATAACAGCTATTACTACGGCAACTATTCGGTTTCCAGTTCTAATCCGAACGTGGCTACGGCTAATGTTTCCGGCAATACTTTAAACCTCTATGGCCAGAATACAGGCAGCGCGAATATTACCGTGTGCCAGAGCGGGTATTCTTCCAACTGCGGCACCCTGTATGTGAATGTGGGCAGCAGCGGTTCGTTTTACTTAAGCCCGACCAGTGTGACCCTTAACCCGGGCCAGACTACCAATGTGACTGCCAACTTTGCATACACCTATTCCGGGTACTTGTATTTGGGTTCCAACAGCAACCCCAATGTGGCTTCAGCCACTTTTTCCGGCAGCCAGGTGAGTGTTTATGGCATTAATCCCGGCTCAACCACCATGAGCATCTGTTATTCGGGCCAGTGCAACAACCTGTATGTGACAGTAAACGGCAACGCTTGCTATTCCGGTTATGGCTGCGGCGGCGATTTATACTTTACCACCACCAGCCTGCCCCAGCCCACGGTTAACCAGTACTACAGCTATCAGCTTCAGGTTACGGGAGGCAGCGGCAATTATACCTATTATATAAATTCCGGCAGCCTGCCCGCGGGTCTCTCGCTTTCCACGTCTGGCCTGATTTCCGGCACGGCGATTAGTACTTCGCCCGCGAGTTTCAGCATCCGGGCAAGCGATGCGTATGGCCGCACTGCCACGGCCAGTCTGACTTTGACGCCAGTAGGCGGTAATGTGCTGGGTGCTTCCATTTACAGCAACGGCAGCCTGATCCGTGAAGACGGGACTGTTTACATTGTTTACAGAAATACCAAGAGCGGCTTTGCAAGCGCCTCAGCTTTCAGGGGGCTGGGTTTCAGCTTCGGCCAGGTAGTCCTGGCTTATAACAGCGGCTTAACGGATTCCGGTTATGTGATTTCCACCTCGCGCGCGGCCCATCCGTGGGGGAGCTGGATTAAGAGCGGCGGCACAGTGTATTTTGTCCATCAGGACGGGCTGATTCCTGTGCCCAGTGCTGATGTGTTTACCAACAATGGCGGCCAGTGGGGGCTGGTGGTGCCTGCCAACGGCTATGACAGCCGGCCGCTTTTACCGGTCATGGATTACGGCGATTACCGCCTGAAATAAGAGGATTTAAAAACCCCCGCTTAGAGCGGGGGTTTTTGTATATCAGGTTTAGTTGCTGGCGCGTTCCACGTATTCGCCACTGCGGGTGTCAATGCGTAAAGTATCGCCTTCTTTGATGAACATGGGCGCATTGACCGTCAATCCGGTCTCCAGGGTGACGGGCTTGGTAACGTTGCCCCCGCTGTTGCCTTTGGTGTCGGGCGGGGCTTCGGTGACTTTGAGCTCTATTTTAATTGGCAACTCAATGGAAACAGGTTTGTTATTGAAGCGCAAAATGGAAACCTCCATGCCTTCTTTGAGGAATTTTTCCTGTTCTTCGGTGACTTCTTTGGAAATATCCACGGTCTCAAATGTTTCTTGAGGCATGAAGTGGGTGCCTTCGGCGTCAGTGTACAGGAAGCTGGCCTTTTCGCGGGTGACATCGGCTTCTTCAATGCTTTCGCCGAACTTGAAGGAATATTCATAAACTTTTCCGGTAATGACATTCCTGAGCTTGGTCTGCATTACCGGTTTTCTTTGCGCGGTGCGCATGCGGTTGGACCAAATCACCTGCACAGGCTGTTTTTCCCAGAGGATAATGGTGCCAATCTTTAAATCGTTTAAATCCATAGTTGAAGAAGATATAATTTTAAACCTAAAACCTTAAGCCGAGTATTTAAATCCAGCTTAAGCGGCAAGGGTTAGCTGGCCACGAACGGCAAGAGGGCCATGTGGCGGGCGCGCTTTAAGGCCTGGGAAATCATGCGCTGGTGCTTGGGGCAGGTGCCGGTGCGGTTGTGGTTTAAAATTTTGGCGTGCGGGGACATAAAACGGCGCAGGGTTTGCGTGTCCTTATAGTCCACCGTATTCATCTTGTTGGAGCAGAAGTAGCACTGCTTCTTGACTTGGG
>JAMDEL010000028.1 GCA_023487095.1 Patescibacteria group bacterium | reverse complement strand
TATAAAACCCCCGGCACGGATGGCGGCCTCGCGCCTAAACATGACTGTGGAAGTAAAAAAGTTATTCCTAAAAAGCATGGTGCTCCGGATTTGTGCATCCCCTTCCGGCCGGAACCTATGTGTGTCTTCCTCAAATCCTGCATCTTCAATCTTCAATCTAATTCCCCCTCCCACTAAAACGCAGTCCTTATGCTCGTCCAAATATTTAACCTGCTTTGCCAATTTTTCCGGATCCAGCCACTCGTCATCATCATCCAAAATTGCCACATACTCCCCTTTGCTTGCCAGCAGCGCTTCCTGCCGGCTGGCGGTTATGCCCAACGACTTTTCGTGGTTGATAATCTTTAGCTCTTTAAATTTTAAATCTTTCAGTAATGCACCCGTCTCGTCTGTTGAACCGTCATTAATTACCACGACTTCGTAATCGGAAAAAGTCTGACGTTCAATACTTAAAAGAGCCTGCTTTAAAAGCCCGGCCCTGTTTTTGGTCAAACTATTTACAGAAACTTTTACTGGATTCATGCCTTAATTTTAAGCCTTTTTTGGAAATACGCAATAGTTTTAACCAGACCATCACTAAGAGGGATTTTTGGTTCCCAACCTAAAGTTTTTTTAGCCAAAGCAATATCAGGCTTACGCTGTTTGGGGTCGTCTTGCGGCAAAGGCTTATGCACAATCCTACTCCTTGAACCAGTCGCTTTAATTACCTTTTCCGCCAACTCCATGATAGTAAATTCACCAGGGTTGCCCAGATTAACCGGACCGTAAAAATTACTTGCAGCCATAACTTTCAAAATCCCGGTAACAAGGTCATCCACGTATTGGAAACTCCTGGTCTGCTTTCCTTGTCCGTATACAGTAATCGGCTTACCTTGCAACGCCTGGACAATAAAGTTAGAGACGACTCGGCCGTCGCCTGCGTCCATATTAGGACCGTACGTGTTAAAAATTCTAACGATTTTAGCTTCCACGCCATACATTCTCCTGAAATCCACGCACAGGGTTTCCCCGGCGCGCTTACTCTCATCGTAACAGCTGCGCACACCGATAGTGTTGACATTCCCCCAATACCCCTCAATCTGAGGATGTACTAAAGGGTCGCCGTAAATTTCTGAAGTAGAGGCAAATAAAAATTTTGCTTTATTTTTTTTAGACAACTCCAACAAATTCCAACACCCCCAGACATTGGCCTGGAAAGTTGCCAGAGGATTCTTTTGGTAGTGCACAGGAGAAGCCGGCGAAGCCAAATGGTAAATTTCATCCGCTTTTAACGTAATCGGTTTTATGACATCGTGTTTTTTAAAAACAAAGTTCGGGTGTTTAAGCAGCTTTTCCAAATTTTCTTTCCGCCCAGTCACCAAATTATCAACGCAAATTACCTTATGCCCTTGCTCCAACAGGGCCACACATAAATGCGAGCCCAAAAATCCAGCACCACCGGCAACCAAAATTGTCTTTTGCATACTGGGTTTAAAATCTTTAAATCTTGAATGTTTTATCTTAAACCTTACGCTTGTGCTTGCTCAACAAAAAATATTCTTCGCTAAGCCCGCTTGCTTTAAGCAATTTTCGATTAACTTCCCTCATTACCTTAAGCAATGGCATTTTAACTTTCTTTTTTCCGGCGAACTCCAGTATTGCGTTTACGTCCTTGGGGAAACATGAACCGCCATAACCGCGGTAACCCCCGTGACCGACATCCAAGTGTGAATGGCTAATCCGCTTATCCTCCCCAACGGCCAGCCTGACCTCATCATAATTCAGGCCCAAGGCTTTACACAAATCGTAAAATTGGTTGGCAAATATCACTTTAAGCGACAGAAAACTGTTAGCCATATACTTCACGGCTTCGGCTTCGGCAGCGGGCATAATTCGGGGATAGCTTGCTTTAGGCAGCAGCTGCATAACTTTTCTTGCTACTGCCTTGCTTCTGGCCGTGTAACCTACAATCTGCCTGTCCGGGCGTATAAAATCTTCATAGGCCGAAGCTTCCCTCAAAAACTCCGGGTTAAACAAAAACCGATGCTGGGGATATTTTCTTTGCAAAGCATCGGTTGTACCAGGAATGATACTAGACTTGACCACTACAATTTTTCCAGAACCAAGCAGCTGTATTGCTGCCTCCACATAAGACAGGTCAAAACCCTTTTTGACATAAAAAGGCGTGGGCACGCAGACAAACACCACGTCGGCTTTATTTACCTCTTCCGGCGAGCCAATTTTTTTAAATTTATCGTACTTATACACCCTAAACTTTTTTGCTTCAAAATATTTCTCAACCGCACCCCCAACAAAACCCAAACCCAAAATGCCAATCTTCATGCTAAGTATATTAATAGCTTATTTAGTAAATTTAAACATACCGCAAGCATAGACAGAGTTTCTGTAGTCTCCCAACTGGGCCGTTTCCAAGTAACGTCCCTGATCGCTTACTGCAGAAAACTCTACGAGTTTTAAGCCTTTGAAATATTCTATAATTGTTTCGGGGTCATGGACTCGGTGGGCATTAAAGTATACCGCTTCACAGCCTACTGGCAAGGCAAAATACAAGCTGCCGCCGGGCTTAAAAATTCTTACCAGCTCCGCACAGGCTTTTTTCGTACCCAAAGGGTCAAGCGGGTCGCCGTACCGGCCTAGACCAATATGCTCCGCCACGTGAAGGCAAGACAGAGATTCTACGGAATTATCCGCAAAAGGCATGCTTAGAATACTACCTTCTATGCATTCAAAATTGTCAAAGTCTAATTTTACCGGGCGAATATCCACAAATTTAACCTTGGTCACGCTGCTGGCCATAGACAGGAAACGGATGGAAGAACCCACGTCCACGTGCTCAGCTGGACGAGTGTTTATTATTTGTTTAAGCGCCCACCGGTCCATATAGACATAGTGCTTGTCAAAAGTGTGGGAAGCGGGATCCTTGTCAAAGAGCTGAGGAAACAGAGCCAGTTTAGTCCTAGACCCGGTCTTAGTCATAAGCTTCCTGTAAACAAAAAAGTCTTTGGCGAACCAAAAAGGGCCCGCAAGAGCTATTTTTAACTTATGCAGAATTTTCTTAAGAATTTTACTGTTCATCTTTTATCCAGTTTATCATATAATTCATGGGTTTTAGCCACAGTTTGTCTCCAGTCAAAACGGTGTATAAGCGTATCGCGTAAATGGTTGTCTAAACTTTTATGTTTTCCCTCCACTAAACCATCTAAAGCACTGAGCAAACTCTGCTCATTCGCGGGATTAAAATAGTCAATCAACGACCCGCCAACCTCTTTAAACGCCGGTATATCCGCTGCCAAAACCCGGGCTCCGCAAGCAAGCGCTTCTATTATCGGCAAGCCAAAGCCTTCGTACAGCGACGGGAAGACAAAGCCTACACAATTCCTATACAAAATGTTCAATTCTATCTCATCAACAAAACCCAAAATTTTTACCCTGTCTTTCATTGCTAACTTTTCTACTTCCTCAAGCTCCCGCAAGTTAAACGGCCTACCACCCACAACGGCTAATATAAATTCCTTGTTCTGGTTCCATTTAGAAAAAGTTTTCAGCAAAAAAGAAAAGTTTTTATACAGGCCCCTATTACCCACGAATAACAAATATGGTTTATTTAACCAAGAATTTTTGGTTCAC
>JAMDEL010000004.1 GCA_023487095.1 Patescibacteria group bacterium | reverse complement strand
CGGCGTGCTCTACAGCCTAAAGTCCAGGTGCAGTCCCGTCCTGCCACGCACCCTGCCGGTATTGCCAACAGCGCCGATCGGTTTGCCGGTATCAACATAATCACCGGCGGCAACGTCAATTTCCGAGGCATGGGAGTAGCGGGTAACCAGTCCGTCATCCCCGCGGATAAGTATGGTCTTACCCCAGTCGCCGCTGGTACCCGCAAATTCCACGGTTCCGCTGTGGGCTGCCAGAATCGGCGGTTTGGCCCCATTGGAAATATCAATACCCCTATGGGTTGCGGAATATTTTTGGGTGAGATTCCGGGTTGTCGTGGGCCAGAGTAGCTTACCGGAAACTACCGGTGGCGCAATTACCGGCGGGTTATTGTCTTCGTCACTTTCGTTCTTGTTGTTTGGGGTTTTAGGAGTGCCGTTGGGTTTTGGCGAAGCCTGCGGTAACGGCTGGCCGTCAGGAATAATTACCATGTCACCGGCATGGATTTTGGTGGCGTCGGCTATATCGTTGTAGTCCTGAATCTGCTGGCTGTCAGCCTTATAAAGGCTGGCAATCTTACCGATGGTGTCACCTTTTTTGATGGTGTAGAGCACGCCGTCTACGGGCAAAAGAGTCAGTTTTTGTCCGGGCCTGATGATGCTTTTGGCGTTTAGGCCGTTGGCCCAAAGGATGGTGTTTAGTTTTAAATTGTACTGCTGGGCGATACTGGAGAGAGTGTCGCCGCCCTGGACTTCGTACTCAAAAGGCTTTTTGTCGCTCTGATCGTCGTCCGTTAAGTTGGCGGCATAAGCGGTTTTAATCAGAAAATTGCCGTTATTGTTTGAATTTTCAGATGGTTTTGTTTGTGATGCCAGTTTGACTGTGCCAAATTTTTCCGCCAACTGGGGGTTGAGTTTTGGGTTATCGCTAACAATTTTGGCTGCTAAGCTCTGGTCTGTATAAATTTTTCCTCCGTTAAAACCAATTATATTAAGCCCGGCAACGGTAATCGCGAGGACAAGCATTAAGACTTCGGAAGTGAAAGATTTGGTGTGGCTCAATATGCCACGTTTAAGGCGGGTGAAAAGTTTATGCAAAAAATCCATAGAGTAGCGTTAATGATCTTGTGGCTTCCCTCCTGGTGCATTTTTTCCGTAAAGAAAAAAACTGCATAGCCGCATAAAAAACCAGCAATGATTTCACTTAATCAAAAACTAACAGACCGCGTGAAATGTTCGCTGGTTTTATTTAGGCGTTATACAGTTTTGGGTGCAATACTCCCCTGGAAAATAATTGGATTAGGTAATCAAATAATCTTAGTAAAAATTGCCGGCCATGCAGCAGTTTGGCGTTGATAAAATTCTTTATGGACAGCAAAGCGTCCGTTCCAAACAGGGACAAGATGCTCAAGCCCAGCAAAAGCAATAAACTTTCCAAATTAATTGGGCTGGCTGGTATGCTGGCAGCGGTTAAAATATGATGGGCGCTTTGGCTTTCGCAGCATTGGTTGGATCCCGCAGCCATATGGGTTGTTTGCGCGGCGGCGGGATGGGTAGCTGACATTTGCATAAAGGGGAGATAACACAACGCAAAAATACTGCCTAAAATAAGGCTGAAAACTCCCAATGTCACTATGTAAGTTTTTGCTTTCTGAAATATCATTTTAGTGTAAAATTATTGTAGCAGATTTAACAGCTTTTATCCAACCCTGTATAAAATGCTATAATAATTCGGTATGACAAATTTTTACAGGACGTTAACCATTCTGGAAGCCAGGTATTTATATCTCGTCATCATTGGCGCTGCTGTTTTGTTTGTATTGAGCCAGCCAAAAAAAATAAAAAAGGATTTTCTGCTGTATGCGGTGGTCACTTTGCCGGTTGTATTTGTTTTCCTAAAACTGGCATCTTTGTTTTACTACGATCCGCGGCCATTTGTCACGGGCAATTTTACGCCATTAATACCCCACGCGCCGGACAACGGTTTCCCCTCTGACCATACAATATTATCCGCGGCGATTTCCTCACTGTTGTACCCGTTTGATAAAAAATTGAGTGTGCTATTGTGGTTATTAACTCTGTTGGTTTCCGCGTCACGGGTATTGACCGGTGTGCACCACTGGATTGATGTATTGGCCAGTATGGGTCTGGCTATTATAGCCTCGGTATTCTCCTACACCTTCATATTTTCTAAGCTAAAAAACAGCAGCATGTATTCCCGACTGGTCAATATAAAAGAACCACCTCGTTGAAAAGGTGGTTCTTTTTAAATTAATCGTTTAAACAATTTCACCTTTGCGTTCCAGCATCATGTGGTGGATTGTCGCTATTTGAAGCCAGGTGGCGATGAGAATGAGAATTGCGGAACAGAGCAACGCGTCCGTTTTTGTGATACCGAATACGAGATTATCCGATCCGCCTAAGATAGCGGCTACAAAAACAATAACTCCAACCAGTCCGGCAATAACACTGACGACATGCATTAGTTTTGATAGTTTCATATTTTGTTATTTGATATCAATTGGTATGCTTATATGGCCGACCTTTATATCTTTTATGCCATTTTGTTAATTGAAATAAATTGGGCAGTTCCGATGTATGTATATGCAGAGATGACCCAAGAACCAACAGAAAATATTTTAAAGGACAACATCATGTCGCCAATTGAAACTGGCAGGGTTAAAATGCACCCACGCTGGTATTTTGTTATCAAGGCCGCCTTGTATTTAGTAGGTATCATTTTAGGAATTTTATTTTTATTATACTTGGTCAGTTTTATTATATTTATTTTCTATCAAAACAATGTATGGCTGTTGCCAGGATTTGGTCTTAGGGGCATACGTGAATTTCTCGTAGCTTTGCCCTGGGTATTAATATTTTTAGCCATACTCTTTGTTATTCTCCTGGAAATCTTGGTTACATCACATAATAACGATATAATCCGCCCGCTGATATATTCAACGATGGGAATTATTGTGTTGGCCGTAGTTGGAGGGGAGGTAATAACAACAAACCACTTTCATAAGAGCCTGTTTGTTCGGGCCCAACAAAATCGTTTACCTTTTGCCGGCGGATTATATCGTTATTATGTGATGCCGCGTAAGCGGAATTTAATAATTGGAGATGTTTCTGCTGTTTTGAATAACGGATATCAAATTAAAAGTCTCAATAATGACATTTTTACGGCCACAGTTGTCCCTAAAACCCGTTTTCCTTTAGGAAATATTTTTGCAGTGGGAGATAAAATTATCGTATTTGGAAAGTCTGAAGGCAATATCATAGAGGCGTTTGAAATACGAAAAATGACAGAGAGATAAAAAACTATGTGATAGAGTTCTAAACTTTTAATTGTTTCCAGCTTTCTCCAAAATATAACGCTAAAAAAACAAAAACGTAAACTATGGAGGCACCCACATCGGTTGATGCCGCGCCATAAGGGCCGCCAAAGCCTTCGGCCGTGGACCAGATCAGAAACGAAAATATGGCTCCGACTATAATCGCCGGCCGGGCAAGGACTCCCGAAATTAAAGATATGGCAATAAGCGTTTCAATTACCGCCACAAATATAGCAATCGTATGCGGACTAATGGTTGAAACTTTTGCCCACAGCTCAATCCAATGGTGAATTATTACAGGCTGGCCGACAGCATTTTCGGCAATATGATCAAGAAAATTATTCAGGAAATGCGGATTCCACTTCAAAATG
>JAMDEL010000062.1 GCA_023487095.1 Patescibacteria group bacterium | reverse complement strand
ACGCGCCTTCTGTGCCGACATTAAACCCTTTCCCGACTTCTTTCAATGCCGGCCAGGTGCCTTGCCATGACTTTCCTTCTTTGCTTGCAGTTGTAAACGGCCAAAGGACTCAGCAGGTTACGGCTTCAGAAGGCCAGACTTTTGATGTTTGGTCTTATGTCCACAACGGCACGGCTGAAGGCAATGGCTATGCCAGGGACATTAATGCGGTAATTACCGTTAATGACAATACGGAACCGAACCACGTGATTGGCACTACCGTTACCAGCAGCAACGCAGGCACGGTTACCGGCGCGATTAACATCACCACCGCCAGCGACGAGAAACTGGAGATTGTGCCCGGCAGCCAGCATTTTGAAGACTGGTTTGGCAATTATGACGGCAGCGCCGGCAGCGTCTCTTTGGGCAACCAAAACGGCGAACCGGTGGTGCTGGCTCATTTAAATGACTTAAACGGCTGTTTCCAGTTCAGCAAATTCATTGTCTTCACCGTGCGCGTGGTCAAACAATCAGCTCCGGTTACTGTTGACTACAACATCAGCATCAACAAAAACGAATTCTGCGTGGGCGAAGGCACCCAGTACACCATTACGTCTAATCCCCAAATGGCCGGCAAGAAAGTCCTGTGGAGCTCGTATTTCAACGGCGCCTCCACGGGCGAAGTTGATACCGACTATGGTTTTTATTTGAATGACCAAGGCTATTGGAGCATGACCGGCTCACCCTGGCGCGCTGACCAAACTGGTCCCTGGCGCAAGGAAGCCAACATTGACGGCGTAAGAAAGAGCGTGAACTTTACCGTAAAAGACTGCAATCCGGTTACCGGCCAGAATACCATAACCGCCACTCCTGGCGGCCAGCTGGGTTCGCAGTGCTTGAGGACCGGCAACGTTTCCTGGACCAACTCGTCCGATGTGCAGAGCGTGGAAATCACTGTGCAGGACATTACCGGAAATTCTTCGGCTAATTCCATTACTGGAACCGGCGGCCAGCCCAACAGCAACTCTTCTACTGACTGGCTGACGCCTGACCATCAGTATTTGTACGTTATGTACGATACGACTAACGGCCAGCACAGGGAACTTGCGCGTACGACTGAAAACGTCCCGACTTTAAATTGCAACCCTGTGACTGTGGATTACAATTTTACCATCAACAAAAACGAATTCTGCGTGGGCGAAGGCACCCAGTACACTATTACTTCTAGCCCTGCCATGTCCGGCAAGAAAATTTTGTGGAGCTCCTTCTTTGAGGGTACGTCCACTGGCGAAGTTGATACTGATTATGGTTTCTATCTAAATAATCAGGGTTTTTGGAGCATGACCGGCTCACCCTGGCGCGCGGACCAAATTGGTTCCTGGCGCAAGGAAGCCAACATTGACGGCGTGAGAAAGAGCGTCAATTTTAGGATTAAAGACTGTAGCTCACCCACGGGTCAAAATACCCTAACTGCCACTGCCGGCGGCCAGCTGGGTTCCCAGTGTTTGAGGACCGGCAACGTGTCCTGGACCAATTCGTCCGATGTGCAGAGCGTAGAAATTACCACTCAGGATCTAACCGCCAATTCTTCCGTCAATTCCATTACCGGAACCGGCGGCCAGCCCAACAGCAACTCTTCTACCGACTGGCTGACTCCGAACCACACTTACCAATATATTATGTACAATACCACGAACGGCCAGCATTCTGAATTGGCCAGGAAACAGCTCGTGGTGCCGGACTTGAATTGCAACCCGGTTACCGTTGACTACAACATCAGCATCAACAAAAACGAATTCTGCGTGGGCGAAGGCACCCAGTACACCATTACTTCCAGCCCTGCCATGTCCGGCAAGAAAATTTTGTGGAGTTCGTTCTTTAACGGCGCCTCCACCGGCGAGATTGATACCGACTACGGTTTTTTCCTAAACAGCCAAGGCTACTGGAATATGACCGGCTCCCCGTGGCGCATTGAACAGGTAGGATCCTGGCGCAAAGAAGCCAACATTGACGGCGTAAGAAAGAGCGTGAACTTTACTGTCAGGGACTGCACCCCGGTGCAGCTTAAGTGTACTGTCAGCAATCCGAATGTTGATGTGAATGTGCCGGTTTATGCAAGCGCTTCCGGCGGTACTGCCGGCTACAGCTGGACAGCCAGCGGCGGCAGCCCGTCTACGGGTTCCGGTTCAAACTTCAGCACAACCTATTCCACCGAAGGGACCAAGACCATTAGAGTTACCAGCGGCAACCAGTCCGTGGACTGCCAGGCCGTCCAGGTGACCAGGCCTGTGCAGACTTTGGTCTGTCAGACTTTAACCCCGAACGTGAATGTCAACCAGGCGGTCATGTTCTCTGTAACCGGCGGCAGCGGTTCCTATGCCTGGACAGCCAGCGGCGGCAGCCCGTCAGCCGGCTCAGGTGCCAACTTCAACACTTCTTATGCCACTTCCGGAACCAAAATAGTGAATGTCAGCAGCGGCAACCAGTCCGTAAATTGTCCCGCGGTTGCAGTTCATCCGGTTGAAATCAGCGATGTGCAGTGTGAAATTGTCGGCGATTCCGTGGTGGACATAAATCAGTCCGTAACCGTGCACGCCACGGGCGGCAACGGCACCTTTTCTTTCAATGCGCCTGACGGCAACCCATCCACCCAAGCGGCCAGCTCCCAGACATATTTCAGCACCCGCTATGCCCAGTCCGGTTCAAAACAGATTAAAGTCTTAAGTGGCAATAAGTTTGCTTTTTGTCCGATTGTGACTGTCAGAACCCCGGTTAGCCAGCTTTCCTGCTCGGCCATAAACAGCCCGGTTGTGGTGGGCAATACGGCCTACTTCAGCGCCAATGGCGGCACGGGTTCTTATACCTGGACAGCCAGCGGCGGCAACCCGGTATCGGGCAGTGGTTCAACCTTCGGCACAGTCTATAACACTACTGGCCTGAAGACCGTAACCTTGCAGAGTGGCAGCCAGTCCGCTAGCTGTAACACGCAAGTCAACCCTTCCACGCCGACTTGCGAACTTAACAAGAACGCTGACTTAAATCGGACTGCTCTAATTAAAAATTCCGACAACACTTATAGCACTATCATCAACTACTCCTTTACTGGCAACAACCCGGTGAAGCTGACTTTCTTGGATCCGGAAGACGGCCAGGAAAAAACCCTTGTCGCCTCTACGAATGTTCCGGGCAACCGCAGCGTCTCCGGCATTAAGCCAAACCTAACCTATGAGTTCAGGCTATACGATATTTCTTCCTGCGGTAGCCTGATTGATACCCTGATTGTCAGGAAAGACGAGCAGACCCAGTGCATTAACAACACCAACTACGCGCTGAACCTCGGCGTGCCGGTAAAAAACGGCGAGACCTATTCTTTGGTTGTAAATTGGACTTCCACCGGCAACCATCAGATTAAAATTGCCCAGGACAGCTCCGGGAACATTATCACCACCGGCGGCAACACAGGCAGCTTTACAGTAAACGGCCTTATGCCGGGCAGCACGCATGTTTTCTACATGATAGATGCGGACTGCAACTCCATCTTGGTAACTTCCATGGCCAATTTGCCCGGTAATCCGGTAATCAACCCCGGCAACGTGAATGTCTGCACTAACAATTCCTGCAACACCACTAACACCACAAATACAACCAACACCACCAACACCACAACCACGACAACCAACAATTACTACTATTACATCCAAAACGGCGGTACAGTGCCTGCCAATGAATACCGCCAGTTGTCCATAAACAAGACTGTGCGTAACAATTACGGCAGTTTCCAGGAGAGCGTTACGGCCAACAACGGTGATACGGTTGAATTCCAGATTGTGGTGAGGAACACCGGCAACCAGCCCGTAAACAATGTCAGGGTCACGGATTATTTGCCCAGCGGCTTGTCTTGGATTTCCGGCAGCCTCGGCAACAACAACGATAACTACATTGGCACTTTGTACACCAACGATTCCAGAACCCTGACTTTCCAGGCCCGCGTGAACGGTTCTTCCGGTTCCAGCATTAGGAACACCGCAAGCGCGACCGGCGACTCGGTGAGCCAGGTCCAGGATGACGCCTGGGTCTTCGTTTCCGGCTCAGTGGCCGGCGGCAATGTCAGCCTGAATTACTCCAAGCGCGCTTACAATGACACCAAGAACGCGGAAGCTTCTTCCGTGACCGCGACGCGCGAGGACTACATTACCTACACGCTGACTGCCACCAACAACGGCAATACCCCGGCGACCAACTTTGTGATTACCGATGACTTGTCCCAAGTGATTGCGTATGCGGACCTGGCGGACAACGGCGGCGGACAGCTTTCCGGCAACACTTTAAGCTTCCCGGGACTGACTGTTCCGGCTAATGGCAGCGTTTCTAAGACTTTCCGGGTGAGGATTAAGTACTCCTTGTCCGCGAACGTGACCTACCTCATGACCAATACTTACGGCAATACCATTAGCATCAGGATTAACCAGCCACAGCAGCAGGTTTTGGGCGCGTTTGTCGCCCCCAAGACTGGAGCCGATTCTCTGGCTTTTGTCTTCGGCGGTTTCTCCAGCGCAAGCTTTGCCTTGTTCAGGCGGCGCGACTTGCTGGCCAAGCTCATGAAAACCATCTTTAGCTAAAGCTTAAAAGAGCTTTAAACAGCCTCCGGCCAAACCGGAGGCTGTTTTATTTGACAAGCCATTAGGGTGTGTTAACATTAAAATATAAATCAAAACAAACCACAGCCAAATACAACCGAGCTGTGGTTTGTTGTTAAATATAACAAGAGTCAACTATGGATAACCAATATTTGCAGGAGCTGATTAGGGAGGCCAGGAAGCGTGAGGGCGGCCTGATACTTAACTTGGATGAAAAACCGGCTGTAGTGGTTTTGACTATAGACAAGTACAATGCTTTGGTCGGGGGCCTAAACACGGAAACGGCAAAACCCCAGGTGCCTGTGCCGCAGGGGCAAAAAAGGCAGGCGGAAACAGGCCCGGGCGGCAGCGGCAAAGTTTTGGTTACGGGCGGGGCAGGCTACATTGGCTCGCACGTGGCCAGAAAAATGCTTGAAAATAATTACGAGGTGGTGGTGGTTGATAATTTGTCCACGGGCAAGCGCGAGAATGTTCCCGCCGGCGCCATATTTTTTGAAGGCGATTTGGCTGATGTTAATTTTATGCGCGACGTTTTTGCCGCCCACCAGGTTGAGGCCGTCATGCACCTTGCCGCCAGCATAGAAGTTGAGGAGTCGGTGCGCGAACCGGAAAAATATTTTCAGAACAACGCGGTTAACACCCTAAGCTTGCTTTCGGTAATGAACGAGTTCGGGGTGAAGAAAATTATTTTTTCTTCCACCTGTGCACTTTATGACCCTTCCGGCGGCAAGCCGCTTTCGGAAGAGTCGGGCGTTAACCCCGCCAACCCGTATGGCTACACTAAATTTGTGGCGGAAAAAACCATTGAATACTATACTAAGTACCTTGGGTTTTCGGGGGTGGTTTTCCGCTACTTTAACGCCTCAGGCTGCGATTTTGACGGGCAGATTAAGCCGACCCATGAATCCCACTTGATTCCGAGTATTCTGGAAGTCGCCAACGGCAAACGCCCGCAGATTAAAGTCAACGGCAACGATTATGGCACGGCAGACGGCACATGTGTCAGGGACTACATTCACGTACTGGATATTGCCCGGGCCCACGTGCTGGCTTTAAAACGCATGAAAGAAAACGAAAGTTTTGAAATTTTCAACCTGGGTACGGGCCATGGCTACAGCGTATTGGAAATGATAAACGCCACGGCTGAAGTTTTAAACCGCATGATTCCGATGGAGATTGGCCCCAGGCGTCCCGGGGACGCAGACTTGCTGGTCGCGAATTCAGAAAAAGCGAAAAGGAACTTGGGTTTTGAAGTCAGGTACAGCGACTTGCCGACGATTATTGAAACAGCCTGGAAGCAGTACCAGCAAAATTAAATTTCTTTTTTCCGCCCCTGCGACAAGCCAGGGGCGGATTTTTATTTCAGGAATTTTTGTGTTATAATGATACAAAATTAATCAATGCCTATGAAAAAATTATCCGTCATTATTCCGGCCTACAACGAAGAGCATAGAATCGGCAAAACTTTGTCAGCAGTAAGCGCTTTTCTGCAAAAACAGACCTATAGCACGGAAATTTTAGTCGTTAATGACGGGTCAAAAGACAAAACCGCGCAAATAGTATCAGAATACGCGAAGAAAATCCCCAATTTAATTTTGGTGGATAACCAGGAAAACCACGGCAAGGGCTGGGTTACCAAGCAGGGCATGCTGAAAGCTGTTGGGGATGTCCGGCTGTTTATGGACGCGGACAATTCCACTGTTGTGGACGAAGTTGCAAAAATGCTGCCGTATTTTGAACAGGGGTATTCCATAGTCGTCGGTTCAAGGCGAATTGCGGGTTCTGAAATTGCGGTTAAGCAGCCCTGGATCCGAGACTTTTTGGGCGGGGTGTTTAGGTTGATTGTCCATACGCTGGTTCCCGTGGGAGTAACCGATTCCCAGTGCGGCTTTAAAGCTTTTACCCAAGGCGCAACGGAGAAGATTTTTTCCCAGCAGACCATTTACAGGTGGGCCTTTGACGTTGAGATTTTAGCTTTGGCCCGCCGGGCTAAATTTAAAATTAAGGAAGTACCGGTAAAGTGGGTGAATGACTCGGAGAGCCATGTTAAGTTCTCGGGCATGGTCAAAATGCTTTTTGAGGTTATTCAGATTAGGCTGAATCTTTGGACAGGCAAATACAAGTAAGTTTTAAAAAGTGCAGTTGAAAAAAAAGCTTATTATTTCCATAAAGACATTTTTTATTTTCGGTGCCATCATCGGAACAGTTCTTCCTTTTTCCCCGGCTTTTGCGAAAACCCCCGTCCCGGTTGCGGAATTTATAGTAAAGTTCAAAAGCGCCGAGAGCGCTCCGCTTTTGGCCGGACTGGACGCAGGTTACCGTTTGCGCTTTGCAGGAAACCAGGCGGAAATTTTCCGAAATATTTATACTTTTCAGTGCGCTTGCCAGCTGTCGGAGCTTAAGGGGGGGTTGGCAGGGCGATTTGAATATTTAGACCAGATTTCTTTGGTTAAGGAGCAGGCGGTTTTGGTCAACGATCCGGGCTTTACGGCCAATAGCTCCGATATTGATAAGCAGTGGGGTCTGTTGAAAAGCGGATATCCCGAAACCTGGAGCACGGTTACCGGCAATATCAGCAATGTGGTGGCGATTGTGGACACGGGCGTTGATGCCACGCATGAGGATCTGCAAAGCGTCAACTTTGTAAAAGGCTTTAATTTTATCAGCCGGCAAGAAATTTCCGGCAAGGTGAATTCTGACGACAACGGCCACGGCACTTTGGTTGCCGGAATTTTAGGCGCCACACCCAACAACAACCTAGGAATTGCCGGCACGAATTGGCGAATTAGCATTATGCCGGTGAAAGCCCTGGACGAATCCGGGAAAGGTGACGCGGCGACAATTTCCGAGGCTATAGTCTGGGCGGCTGACAATGGCGCGCAGTTTATTAATTTAAGCATCGGCGGAATTGGCTTTGCACACGATACGGTTTTGGCCAATTCCATTTCTTACGCTTTTGGCAAAGGCCTGGTAATAGTTGCGGCTGCGGGCAACGATGCCGCCACCGAAGGCCACAGTCTTGACGCTGAGCCGGTTTTTCCGATTTGCGATGACAACAACCAGAATATGATTATCGGAGTGGGTGCTGTGGACCAAAACGACGTGAAGCCGGTTTTTTCTAACTATGGCAAGAATTGCCTGGATATCGTGGCTCCGGGCAAGCGGATTTTGTCCACTATTAACCACGACCCGATTACCAAAAAGTACGCCCCCAACTCCTATGCCTACGCTTCGGGCACTTCCCTGGCCGTGCCATTTGTGGTTGGGCAGGCCGCGCTGCTGAGGGCCATGTATCCGTCTGCGACCAACGTCCAAATCCGCGACAAGATTATTACTAGTGCTGACTCAGTGGATGACCAAAACCTGTCACAGTGCGGGGGCAGTTCGTGCCGCGGACTTTTGGGAGCGGGCAGAATAAATGTCCCAAAAAGTTTTATGGGCACTTTCTCTGTGGACGGTTTTAAGGAAGGCGATTTGGTCAAAGTTTTGAACACCACGCTGGTTTACCAGATTTCCGGCGGCAAGAAGCGGCCGGTTTCGCCTTTTGTCATGAACAGGCGCTTTCCGGGGGCTCTGGTGAAAGACGTGACTGTCCAACAGATTGAAACATTTCCCGAAGGCCCGTACGTAACGCCTGACGACGGCACGCTTATAAAACTTTCCAGCCAGCCCGCGGTCTACCTGCTGGACACCGGACAGAAGATGCCGGTTACTTACGAAGTCTTTAAGCAGCGGGGTTACAATTTTAGCGCCGTCAACACCGTGGATTTTCCGGAATTCAATTCCTGGGTTACTACGTCTTTTTTGCCGCCGGCGGACGGGACCATAGTCCGGGGGTATAGGGGCCGCACGGTTTATTGGACCGTGGCTGGCGTTTTACACCCCATGAACTGGGCTTTTTACCAGGAAAGGGGACTCAGCCAATTTTCCGTCTTACGGCTGCCCGATAAAGACATTGAAAAAATGTCCAAAGGCGAAGCGTTTATAAAATAAAACAATTTTAGTCTTTAGCTCGTATTAAATATTAAGCTAATAAGAAGTCAGCATGAACAAACTTAAGAATTTTATCTCTATTTTGGTTATTCTCGCCTTTCCTTTGCAGGTTTTGGCGCAGATTGAGCCGGGTTTTAATCCAGACAAACTTATTGACGACAAGGTCTTTGCGGATACCCAGACTTTCGGCGGGCCCGAAGGCGTGCAGAAGTTTTTAGAGGTAAAAAACTCGGTTCTTGCAGACACCTCCTTGAACTTTTTGACAAAACTGAAAGAGCCGGACAATACGCTCTTAAAAACCGGACTGGAAGACCCCAGGCCAAATTTGGGGCGCTTGCGCACTGCGGCTGAGCTGATTTGGGACGCCTCCAGGCAATCCGGGCTGAACCCCCAGGTTATAATCGTAACTTTGAACAAAGAGCAGGGCTTGATTACTTCAGCTAATGATTTCACTCCGGAACGCCTGCAAAAAGCCCTGGACAGGGCCATGGGTTTTGATTGTCCCGATGCTTCCGGCTGCGGCAACTTGTTCCCCGGTTTTTACTATCAGCTTTTTGGGAATTTTGACGCCGAAGGCAACCGCTATTTGGGCGCGACCAAGTCTTTAATGAAGTCTTATACAGCAACCGGCGGGCGGGGCCCCCAGATTAACGGGCAAGTAAGCCGGGTGGGAGACGTGATTACTCTGGACAACACGACCGGCGGACCGTATGACGCGCCTCCGTCCCAGACGCTCACGCTTATGAACCAGGCCACGGCTGCGCTGTACCGCTATACGCCGCATGTTTTTAACGGCAACTATAATTTTTGGAAATTTTTCAATAGCTGGTTCAGGTATCCGAACGGGACACTGCTGTCGTTGGCCAATGATTTGAAGACCTACATTATCCAAAACGGCACCAAGCAGCTGGTTCCGGATTTTGTGGCCAAGCAGCGGGGGTTGGACCTGACCCAGAAAATTATGATTTCACCCAATGAGTTTGAAAGCTATCCGACTGACAAAATTTTTGCCCCTTCGGACAATACCGTGGTGAGGCTGACAGGCGACGATAAGGCTTACGTCTTTATTTCCGGCGTAAAACACCCGGCTTCGGCCTTTGTGCTTGGCCAGCGGGGACTGGATGCCGGCAAGGCGCTCTCGGTTACGCCTGAAGAAGCTGCGCTTTTTGACCTGGGTTCGGTCCTGCCGCCGCAGGACGGCACTGTCATCCGGGGCGCGGTTAACCAGGCCGTGTATTTGGTTGAAAACGGACAGATTAAATTGTTTTCTGAATTTACTTTCAAACAGCGCAAAATTACACCCAAGCAGATTGTAATCGTGCCGGACGACGAGATCCCGACTTACACCCGCCAGGGATTTGTTTCGCCTCTGGACGGCACTTTGGTTAAGGCAAGCGACTCCACCACTGTTTATTTGATGGAAGCAGGCTTTAAGAAGCCGCTGACCGCCGAGCTTTTCAAAAACCGGGGCCTAAGCTTTAAGAATACGGCTGTGCTGACTTCCGAAGAGGTGGGGGCCTTGCCCATCGGCGCATTTGCCACGCCTAAAAACCAAACCTTCTTTGCCCTGGACAGTAAAACAGGACCGCTTTATATCTTTAAGGACGGAACCAAGCATCCTATTTCCAGTTTCGTAGCCAAGCAACGGCGCATTACCCCCGACTATATTTTCACCAAGTCAATGGCAGTTGAGTGGTTTGACGGCATCCCGATTCCGCCCAAAGACGGCACTTTGCTTAAAGGCCAGTCTTCCGGAACAGTGTACTTGGTTAGCAAGGGGCAGCTCAGGCCGCTTTCCGCTAAGGCTTTCAAAGCCCGTGGCTATAAGGCTTCCAGGATAAGCATATTGCCGCAGGATGAGATTGATGCCTATGCCAAGGGCGAGGCTCTCCTCAAGTAGCCTTTTTGGCGAGCAACTTCATGTCCCAAGTCTCAAAAAATATTTTTTGGCTCAGCATTTCCAGGGTTTTGGCCCTGGTTTTGCTATTTGCGGCTTACACGCAGCTTTTCCGCTATCTCGGCCCGTATTCCTCCGGCCAGTACCAGTTTGTCCTGTCCTATGTGCTGATTTTTGCCATCATCTCGGACTTCGGCATCCAGCAGTTCATCACCAAAAAGATGAGCGAAGACCCGGGTAACACCAAAAAATATTTCCAGAATTTTTTGGGTTTTGAGTTTTTGCTCAGCCTGTGTTTATACGGGGCACTTATCGGCGTCGCCTGGCTTAAGGGCCTTAGCCCGGAAGTCTTTGCCGGCATAGGCCGTTGCGGGTTTAGGCATGGCCGCCAATGCTCTAACTTTCCCTTTTCTGGCTGTCATGACATCGCGCCAGGACCTCCGGCGCGTTGCCCTGATAAACTTCATCAACTCCCTGGTAAATGTTTTTGTCATCTTTGCCGCCGTCTATTTCAAAAAACACATTGTATTCTTGGCGAGTGTCCAATTAATTTTCGGGGTGATTGACCTGGTGCTTTATAGGATTTTTGTGAGGCGCCACTTGCCTAATCCGGGCGTGCTGGAATCCATAAAAAAATTGGACCTGGCCCTGGTTTTGGGAATCTTAAAATCTGCCTGGCCTTTTGTGCTCTTGGTCGGTTTCAGCGCCGTTTATAACCGCATAGACGTTATAATCATTACCCAGTTTTTGAACTATACCCAGACCGGCCTTTACACCGCGGCTTATAAGTTTTTTGACCTGCTATCTTTTTTCCCGTCCTTGGTTTCGCATGTGCTTTTTCCGGTATTTGCGGGCCTGATGGCCAAGCAGGCTTTGGGTGAAGTCAGGGTTAACCTTGAAAAGTACCTGAAGCTGATGATTGCTGCGGCCGTACCCATGGCCGCAGGCGGGGCAGTCTTGGCCAAGCCGCTGATTGTTTTGGTGGCCGGGAAAGATTTTACCTCAGCCGCCCCGGTGCTCGCGGTTTTAGTCTGGGCCATTGCCATACTGTTTATTTATATCCCTTTAAACTCCCTGGTTATTTCCCAGCTGACAAAAAATGCCGCTGCGGTGACCGGGGCCAATGTCGCGGTGAACGTAATCGGCAACCTTGTGTTAGTCCCCAGGTATGGCATTATGGCTGCAGCCGTAATGACCGTGGTTTCGGAAAGCATCCAGGGCTGTTTCTATTTTTATTTTGTCAGAAGGCGGATTACACGGTTTGATTTTGCCAAGAATTTGGTAAAGCCCGTCTTGGCTGCCGGCCTGATGGCAGCGGTGCTGTGGCAGGTGAGAGGCTATGGCCTGGCTTTGGCGCTGCCAATCGGCGCCTTGGTTTACGCCTTGGTGCTGTTGGCCACGGGCTTTATTGCCAAGGAAGACATTAGTCTTATAAAAAAACTTGTAGCCAAAAGTGATGCGGCGTAAACTCAGGCCGGACAAGCCGGCATTCCAAAAAAGAATTATGGTTTTCGGCACTTTTGATATGGTCCACGAAGGCCATGTTAATTTTTTTAAACAGGCCCGGGCGCTGGCGAGCAATCCGTTTTTAATTGTCTCCGTTGCCCGCGACGTGAACGTCGCCAGGATTAAGGGCAAAACCCCTTTGGTCCCGGAAAGGCTGCGCAGGAAAAATTTGGCTTTGGTTCCGCTGGTGGACAAGGCGGTTTTGGGCGGTAAGCACAAATATTTTTTCCATATCAAAAGGCAGCGGCCTGACGTAATCGCCTTGGGTTACGACCAAAAAGCGTACGTCAAGGAATTGCTTCGGGATATAAAAACTGCTGGTATGAAAACCAAAGTAATCAGGCTGAGAGCCTATAAGGCCCAAGTCTATAAAAGTAGCCTAATTAAGAAAAATATGCTAAAATAAAAAAAATATAGCCCGCTGGGCAAATTAAAATATAAAAAAAATGGAAAACACTCAGTCCGGCACCATGGGTGCGGAGCAAAACAAAAAAGGGCAGTATAAGAGCTCTTGGTTATTTATAATTGTCGGTACCCTGGCTTTTGTGGTTGGCGGTTTAGTTATATGGCAAGTCTATAATTACAATTTAGACGAGGAAATCAGCAATTCCTCCATGATAAAAACCAGGCTTACGGAAAGAAAAGCGCCCTTACCGGCGGGGTCAATCCCGGGGAGACCGGCTGGGCAAAAATAAGTATGATAATTGGCATTGAGGCCGAACGAGCTAACTTAGAACACAAGACAGGCGTCGAGCATTACGCCAAGCAACTGATTCTGCATTTAGCGGAAATTGATAAAAAAAATCAATATATTTTATACCTCAGGTCCAAACCCCAGGATTGGTTTTTAAGTTTGCCCCGTAATTTTAAAGTTAAGGTCATGCCATTTCCGATTTTTTGGACCCAAGCGCGCTTAAGCTTGGAGATGCTGGTGCATCCGCCGGATGTTCTTTTTATCCCGGCCTCGGCCCTGCCTTTATTCCACCCCAAGAGGTCGCTGGTTACCATACATGATTTGGCCTGGAAGTATTATCCTGAAACTTTTGGTGCTTTTAACCGCTGGTTTTTGGATTGGTCAACCGGTTTTGCCGCCAGGAAAGCTGAAACTGTAATTGCGGTTTCAGAAGCGACAAAAAAGGACCTGGTAAAATTTTACGGGGTAAAAGCAGGGAAAGTTGAGGTGGTTTACCATGGTTTCGACGCTTCGGTGCTTAAGGACGAGGGGGATAATTTGCCTCAGGGCCTGCCTGAGGATTACGTATTGTATTTGTCTACTCTGCAACCGAGGAAAAATCCGCAGGGACTGATTGACGCGTTTGCCCAAATGAAAAAAGCTGATCCCGAGCTAAAGCATAAACTGGTGATTGTGGGCAAGCTTGGTTGGAAGTATGGGGAGATTTTGCAAAAAATAAGAGAGAACAGCGGTTTTGTAATTTATCTTAACCACATCCCCGATGCCCAAAGGAACGCGGTTTTGAAAAAGGCTAAGCTGATGGTCCTGCCTTCTTTTTATGAAGGCTTTGGCATGACCATTTTGGAAGCTTTTGCCGCAGGAGTGCCGGTTGCAACCGGCAATCTTTCCAGCATGCCGGAGGTGGCGGGCGCGGCAGCGGAGTATTTTAATCCGTTGGATACGGAATCTATAAAAAAGGCTATGCTTAAGGTGCTTAAAAATCCGGATTTGGCCCAAAGCCTCATTCAGGCCGGCAAGGCCAGGCTCGCCCGGTTTTCCTGGGAAAAATGTGCGAGGGAAACCTTGGCGGCAATTACTTCAAAACCATGAACATGGACTTCACCCGGTATTGGAATCAAAAAAATGTAAAATGGCTGCTGGTCGCTTGGCAGTTCATTTCAGTCTTAATGGTCTCGGTCGGCAACTGGCCCGTGTGGCTGATTTGGCTTAACCTGGCTCTGGGCGCTGCTTATATTTTATTCTTGCCGATAATTGAAAGCCTGGCATATTTGGTCTTGTCTTTGCCATTTTATGTCGGCTTGCCGATTTTTAATCTGGACAGTCTGGCTACCTGGCGGATATTGTTTATCCTGCTGTTTGCAAAGTGGCTTTATATCCATTTTTGGAAAAATAAATTGGCTTTCAGAACCTTTGCCTGGGATAAGTGGCTGGGGCTTTTTTTGGCCATCGCTTTTTTTGTGACCCTGGCCTTTGGGCGCTTCAGGCTGGAAGGTTTGAAGCAGATTATTTTTTTTCTTAACGCCTGGCTGCTTTATGCAGTCCTGGTAAACACGGTAAAAACCAAAGAAGAGGTCCTGGAATTGACCAGGTCCGGAGTCATCTGCCTGACCACTGCCATTGTCCTGGGCTATATCCAGCTCTTCTCCACCTTCTTTTCCTCCATGGATGTTTTTTGGGTTTACTGGGCTAGTAATATTTCCAAACTGTATTACGGCTCGTATTTCGCTTCCGTCAGTCTATATTCCAACTCCTGGTTTTCTTTTTCAAGCGGCGGGCGCGATTTGCGCATGTTCGGCATTATGCCCGACTCGCAATCCTTTGCCTATCTTGCGGCTTTTGGCTTGGGTTTTGGTACGGCCTTGACTTATGCGGTCAGTAACAGACTCAAGTCCTGGCTGTGGTCGGGGATACGTTTTGCCGGATTGGCGATTATGCTTTCGGGCACGCGGGCAGTCTGGGTGGGCATGCTGGCGCCTTTTTTAGCCATTTGCGTCTCCCTATATAAAAATTTTCTAAAGCCCGTGGCAAAAAAGTTTTTTTGGGCTTTTGTCATTGTCATTATTTTGTTTATCGTTTCGCCGCTTTTCAACAGAGGCTTGGCTTACTTGAGGTTTGGCGGGAAGTTTCAGGAAAATTTTGTGGACCGGGCCAGAAGCATTTATGACTTGAACGAGACTTCCAATGCCGGCCGGATTATAATTTGGAAAGACAGCCTGGGTTATGCCACAACCCACCCCTGGGGCACGGGCCTTAAAAATTTCATTGTCAGCCAAACCGGGAATGCCAGCGAGTCTGAGCAGTATTTGGACCTGGCCCGCCGGCATAACGAGCGCTACAATTTACCGCAAGGCTATGTCAGCGCCCATAGTCTTTACCTCCAACTTTTGGTAGAAACAGGCCTGGCCGGCCTGGCCGCCTTCTTGTATTTTTGCTTTAAGGTCTTAAGTGAGTTTTGGCGTTTTCTCAAAAGACATAGGAACGAAAACAATTTTTGGGTGTTTCTTGTCTTCCAGGCGGCGCTGGTTTTTGTCTGGATTCTGGCCGCCGGAGTATTTGACATCACGCTTTTTAACGATAAGGTTTTGATTTTCTTTTTCCTGTCCCTGGGGCTTTCCGGGGCGATTGTCAAAAATTATGATTCGTGGGGGAAAATTGATGGCTAAAGTCACTGTAGTCCAGGTCGTCTATAACAGCAGAAGGTTTATTGAACCCGTCTTTTCGGCTGTCTTCAAGCAGACCTTTAAGGACGTTAATGTGGTGGCGGTAATTTCCGGTAATGCCGACAAGGGCAAAGAGTTTTTACAGGCAAATTTTCCCCAGGTGGAAATAATTGACCCTGGCTACAACATAGGTTTTGCCAAGGGGCATAACCTGGTTTTTGAAAAGTACGACAGCGAGTTTTTCCAGCTGGTCAACCCGGATTTGGTAATGGAAGCGGACTACATAGAAAAGATGCTGGAAGTTTTTAAGGAAGGGCAAGTCGGCGCGGCTACCGGCAAGCTGTACCAGTTCAAAGATTTAAGTTTAAGGATTGAAGATTACAGGCGAAATAAGACGCTGGACACAACTGGGGTGGTTATTGAAAAATCGGGCCGGGCCAGGGATCGGGGCCAGCACTTGCTTGACCAGGGGCAGTATGACTCATCTTTAAAGCTTCAGGCTGTGTCTGCTGCGGGTGCCATGTACAGAAGAAGCGCGCTTGAGGCCGTTAAGGTCTTAAAAACCGGCGGCGGTTTTGAATATTTTGACGAAGACTTTCATTCCTATTGGGAAGACGTGGACCTAGCCTGGCGCATGAATAATCTGGGTTGGGAGTCCAGGTTTGTGCCGCGCGCAGTCGGCTACCACGGCAGAACCGCAGGTTCCAGCAAGGGCGGGTACAAAAAAGTTTTTAGCTATATAAAATTCCACCGGCAGTTAGATCCTCGCATCCGGCAGCTGAACTACCGCAACCACATTTTGATGTATTTGAAAAATTCCAAATGGTATTATCCGCAGTTTTTTTTCAGGGAATTTTTCATGCTTGGCTATATTTTGCTTTTTGAGGTTTCCACGTTGAAAGCAATTCCGGGTCTTTTGCGGCTTTTGCCCAAAGTCTGGAAAAAGAGGAGGTATCTAAAAAAAGGCGGTACACATGTTTGACTTAAGCATCATTATCCTGTCATATAAATCCAAAAGCGACCTGGGAAGGCTGCTGCCTTCAGTCTATGCCTCCAAGACCGGCTTTGGCTACGAAGTCATTGTGGTGGATAACGGCTCCGGGGATGGGACCGCGGACTGGGCGGAGTCCCAGATTCAAAACCCCGAGTATAAGAATTTAAAAGTTGTTAGGAATAAAAATACGGGCTTCGCTCACGGTAACAACCTGGGCATTTCACGCTCTTCGGGCAAATATATTTTGCTTTTAAACCCGGACACCAAAATTGAGGCGGATACCTTAGAGGTCATGCTGAGATTTATGGAAGCACGGCCTGAGGTGGGCATTAGCGGCTGCAAAGTGCTGAAGCCTGATAACAGCTTGGATTTGGCCTCAAGGCGGCGGTTTCCCAACCCTTGGAACGCTTTTGCCCGGTTGTTTTTGAAACACAACAAAAACTACAACATGCTGGACAGTGACGAAAACCAGCCTCAGGAAGTTGACTCGGTCATGGGGGCTTTTCTGCTTATCAGGCGAAGCGTAATGGAAAAAATCGGGCTTTTGGATGAAAGCTTTTTCATGTACGGCGAGGATATTGACTGGTGCTGGCGGTGCAAAGAGGCGGGCTTTCAGGTTTGGTATTACCCTAAAACCAAAATTACCCATTTCAAAGGCTCTTCCTCCAAAAAAACTCCTTTTAAGGCTTTGGCGTGGTTCCATGAGGCCATGTGGGTCTTTTACCGAAAGCACTACAGCAGGCGTTACCCGTTTTTTATGAACTGGCTGGTGTGGTGCGGCATCCGCTTCCGCTTGGTTTTCCTGGTTTGCTTAAATTTCTTTAAAAAAGACAGGGTTGTCAGCAAATAGCCGGCACTCTTTATATCCAGCGGTTTTTTTGGTATATTAATATCACTCTAAATAAATATCTTACCTATGGAAACCAACCAATTTTCAACAACCAATCCTGAGCCGCAGACACCCACCCCCGGCATGCCGCTGTGGAAGAAGTGGACGGCCGGCGTACTGCTTTTTGTAGTCGCATTCGGCGTGGGTTACCAGGCCGGGCACAAAGGCTATGTCTGGGACGGCACCAGCCAAAAAATAATCAACCAGTCCAGCGTGCCCAAAAATGTGGACTACAGCCTACTTTGGGACGCCATGAAAGTCGTGGATTCAAAATACGTGGGCAAAACCCCGACAGCTGAGCAGTATTTGTACGGGGCGGTTAAAGGGGCGGTTTCCGCCGCCGGCGACCCTTACACGGCATTTTTTGAACCCAAGGAGTTGGAGATTTTTAATACGGACTTAAAAGGCAGTTTTGGCGGAATAGGGGCGGAGATCGGCAAGCAGGGCGGCAATATTGTGATTATCGCACCCATTGACGGCACACCGGCCAAGCGCGCCGGACTCATGCCGAAAGACATAGTTCTAAAAGTGGACGGACAGTCCACTTCTGACTGGACGACCGATGAAGCGGTCAATAAAATCCGCGGGCCGAAAGGTACGAAGGTGGTTTTGAATATTGCGCGGGAAGGCCGCAGCCAGGCTTTTGACGTTGAAATAACCCGCGACGTAATAGTGATTAAAAGCGTAAAGTGGGAATTTAAGGATGTTGGCGGGAAAAAAATCGCGGTTATTACCTTAAGCCGTTTTGGCGAGGACACCTTGCCGCTTTTTGAAAGGGCGGTCAATGACATTGTAACCAAGTCGGTTAGCGGCATCATTGTGGACCTAAGGAATAACCCCGGCGGCTATTTGCAGAGTTCTGTGGAGGTGGCTTCTGAATGGGTGAAGAGCGGTGACGTGGTGGTTAAAGAGGCCAAAATCAACAAGGATTCGGGTCAGCCCGATGAACAGGTTTATTCCGCATCCGGACTAAACCGCTTGGGCGGCACAAAAACCATTTTGCTGATAAACGGAGGCAGCGCCTCGGCGGCCGAAATTTTGGCCGGCGCCCTGCATGACCACAACAAAGCAGTCCTGCTCGGGGAAAAGTCATTCGGCAAAGGGAGCGTGCAAGAATTGGTCAATCTCAAGGAAGGTG
>JAMDEL010000020.1:957-3740 GCA_023487095.1 Patescibacteria group bacterium | reverse complement strand
TGTTTGGACAAGGCGGTTTTGGAATTGAAAAATGTTTTGGAAAGCCTGCCGAAAAACTCCAAGGAGGCCAAGCGCGCCGAGCATACCTTAAAGGCAGTTGAGTGGGCTTTAGGCAAGTTGGGTAAAGACGGCGCCTCGGCAGGCAAGTACCGCTTGGAAATGAAAGACCACGAAGGCAAACCGGCCAAATGGCCGGATGGCGAAACCGCAGTGCAGGACGAAGGCGTGCCTGTAGATGAACTGATAGACTTGCTCAGGGGCCGGGCTAAGGAGCTTAATGCTGAAGTCAGGAAAAAGCAAAACGTCCAAAAGAAAAAGAAGGAGATGGACGAGCTTTGGGAACGCTACCGCTTGGCGCACGACGTGGATTTAAAGGACAAGGATCACGACAAGGCCTGGGTTTACAGCCAATGGGAAAAAGCCAAGAAGGCTTTTGAATCCGCACAGGAAGCCTACGATTTGGGTTTTGATGCCAAAGGCAAAGAGTTGGACGAGCTGGCCAATGAGCTTTATGAGCGGAGCGAAACCCATTTTCAGGCGCATTACAATCATGAACTGCCTTTGAGCAAAGAGGAGTCAGACAAGCAGAACGTGCGCACCACGCACGAGGCATTTTTGATTCACGGCGATTACCGTAAAACGGGCGACAAGGGCAAGGACTATCAGGCGGCTATGGATGCCATGGGCAAGAGAAGAGAACTGAAGATGGATGAGGAGAAGAAAGAAGAGGTAAAAAAAGACGAGGAGACAAAAAAACAAGAGGAAGAACAAAAAAAGAAAGAAGGGGGCGGTAAAGACAATAAAGAAGTGGTGTTGCCCGAGCGTGTTGCGATTGTGAACGCCGAAGCCCAAGTGGAGCTTTTGGCCAGGAAGCGGGCCAACGAACGCTTGACCGAAATGTTCAACAGCGCCGGGCGCATGAAAAAGATGTGGTTCAGGGCCTGGGAGGAAGGCTATAGGCAGCAGCTCATAGCGGAAGAGAGAAAGAAAATTTTAGGCGAAGGCAGTAATCCGAATTGGCTGAAGCGGAAGCTTTTTGGCGCGCAAAAAATTGAGGCCACAGGCAAGAAAAATTTGTTTGCCGGCACCAAAATGGAAGGCGAAAACAAAGCCGAACTTAGCGCCTTAGCCGAACGTTTTTCTAAAGGCTATATCCATGACTCCGAAGGGGAACAGAAGAAGGAGCTGGAAGACCCCGAATTCAACCAACAGATTAACGGCCTGGTGAAGGAATACATGGAGGGCAACATGTCGGATGAGGACTTTGAACAGAAAAAAGACGTGATCATTGACGCGATTGCAAAAAAGTATCCGGATAGCTTCGCCGCGGGCAAATTGACCGCGGATAATTTTTTGGAAGCCGCCAAGGAATATAGGAAAATATATAAGCACGGCAACGGCTTGGTCAGGGTGGATGTAAACTTGGGCGTGGACTTGGGCGAAGCCAAGCAGGCCATAAAAACCCAGGCCAACATTAAGTTTGTAGATAAGATGATTGCCAAAATGCAGAAGTACCCCGTGCTGGGCCATATATTTACCCCGGGCGCGGTGGGTTTTGGCGTTTCAGTAGGGGGTTATTTATTTAAAAAGCCGCTGTACTGGCTGGGGGGAGCTGCGGGCATGGGCGGGCTCTTGGGCGGTATGCGCCGCAACTTTGAACAGAAGCGGGATTTGGAAATGCATCGCATTGAGCGCGCCATGGGCAACCAGATTGGCGACTATGGACCTTCTGCCAAGCGCAGGCAGGAAGCCGAGAAGTATGTTTATGAGATGAAAAGGGCTTCCGAGCTCAGCACCCAGCTGGAAGGGCTGAGGACGGCTTTTGAAGCCAATTCCAGCCCGGAGAATGCCGCAGCTTTAACCAAGCTTTTGGCAGAAACCGAAGCCAGAATGGCGCTATCCGAAGAGCGGCAGAAAGATTTGATTTCTTTTGAAGGAGAGTCTTCCTTGGAGCGCGGACGCTTGTTTCTAATGAAAGAGCTGGCGGAAGCCAAAGTAGGTTTGCAAAAGCGAGGTTTTGAAAACAACATTCCCGCGACTAAGGACTATCAGGATTTTATGGCTTCTTTGGGCGGGAACATGGATAAGCTGGACAAGAGTGAAAAATACAAGCGCTGGAAAGAGAATGCCAAAGCCGCGGCCGTAGGCGCTGTGACCGGCCTGGTGGTGGGCGGTTTGGCCCAGCAGGGCGCGGCTGAAATAGGCGACCGCGTTTCTTGGCTTTCCTGGATGCGCCCAGGCGGCAAAGCCACCGGCATGGAAAAACTTTACCATTTCTTTAAAGGGGATATACCCACCGCGCCTTCGGGCGCGGGTATGGTAGAAGTTTTGGGGGTTGCCGGTGCGCACGGTACTGTAAAAATTGATGGTAGCACGGAATTAATCCAAAACCGTTCTACGGGTTTATGGAGCTTGGTGGATAAAACCGACCACTCCAAAATTTTAGCGGAAATGGATATAGACCCGACGACGGGCCAGCTTACGCCGCGGCCTGGGAGTTACGACTCCAACCTGATAGATTTCCGTTCGCATACCTCGACTGGTGGGCATAGAACTGTTGGCGAATTGGTTGATTCCATGAAAAACCATTTGCCTAAGGGCGTAAAATTGGAGCAAATGGAGCACGTGGGTTTTTATGACAACGACACAGTAGCGCCGAAATTTGATTTTAACGAACTTCGGTATTATATGCATGCGGATGCGCATGGCAATATTACCATGGACGCGGGCAAGATTCAGGAATATTTGGAGAACAGTTTGGGCGAGCAAGTTTCCGGTTCCAA
>JAMDEL010000020.1:0-938 GCA_023487095.1 Patescibacteria group bacterium | reverse complement strand
TAAAAATCGCCCTAGTGCCCAACCCCGCCCATCCCAGCGAAATGTTTACTTTGGAATTGGATCCGGTTACCCACAAATTTATGTCTTCTTCTGGAGAAGATTTGAATAAATTTTTAAGCATAGACGCAAGCGGTAACGTCGCGCCAAGAAATGATGTGGTTATTGGCATGATAGAAAATCCCAATGGCACTAAGGATATTACTTGGATCAACAGTCTTCGAGGCCACGAAGGGGATGTGGATACGGGCATTGGCAAACAGATTACCAATGAAGTTATCCGTAAAAATGAGCGGGAGTGGTGGATGCCGTTCATTGGTTTTTATAAGCGCAAAGCGCTGGAGCAGAAAAAGAAAGCCGAAGAGGAGAGGCGGGGGGCTGGCGGCGACCTAATAAAAAAAGACGCAGAGAATGGGTTTGTTGTGAGCAAGGACGGCAAGAAGTGGTACTTTATTAGCGAACAGGACGTTTTCAAAGGGGATTGGAATTATACTGATTATTCCGATTACGAAGCAGAGCAAAAGAGGAAGCAAGAGTTTGAAAAAAAGCGTATTCAGGTTAAAAAAGGCGAGAAAAAAATCGGGGTAGTTACCAGGGGCCAGAAATTGGAAGGTGATAAGGCAGATTATTCTCCCGGTTTTCCAGACAGTTTCAGGTATGAGGATCCGGGGGTGATTGCGCAAAACATCGTGGCCGGCAATGTCAAAATTCGAAGGCGGGACGCTGAGGCCATGAAAGATATGGATGCCTCGTCCCAGGCTAAGTATATTGAAGAACAGATTTTGGCGGAACGGGAAAGATATGGCAATCTTGAAAATAATAAAAACATCGCTTCGGATTTTCCTTATCATCAAATTCCGCAAAAGCCGCATCAACGGCTTTCCAAGCGCTTTCAACATATTCCGCGATGTTTTTATTATTTTCAAGATTGCCATATCTTT
>JAMDEL010000014.1 GCA_023487095.1 Patescibacteria group bacterium | reverse complement strand
TTTATGGAGCAATTTGAGAGCATTAAAATTTTAAAATAAGCCATTAATTTTAAGGAAAACAATGACCGAGATTCATAAAAAAATCAAACAGGAAAGAACTTTGGTGCTGGTTAAGCCGGACGGCGTTAAGCGCGGCTTGGTGGGGGAAGTGACGCACCGGATTGAAAAGCGCGGCCTTAAAGTCGTAGGCTTAAAAATGGTCCAGGTGGGCCGGGAACATTTGGAAAACCATTTTCCCAAGAGCGAAGAATGGGTGGAGCGCTTAGGCAACAAGACCCTGAAGACTTTTACCGAATACCAGATTGATCCCGTAGAAGCCCAAGGCACGGCTGATCCGAAAGAGTTGGGTAAGATGGTTAAGGAGAGTCTGTTTGAATATCTGCAATCCGGTCCCGTTGTTGCCATGGTTATAGAAGGCATCCACGCCATTGATATGGTTAGGAAGCTGGCCGGCAACACCTTGCCGGTGTTTGCCGAAATGGGCACTATCCGCGGCGACTATTCCGTGGACAGCCCTTCTGTTGCCAACGTTGAACGCCGCGCCATCCACAACATCATGCATGCCTCCGAAACCCAGGAAGAGGCGGGTAATGAAATTAGCCTTTGGTTTAAGCCCGAAGAGATTCATGATTATAAGCGCGCGGAAGAAGATATTATGTTCTAACTTTTTTGAAAAGGCAAACTTTTCCCTTCAAAGTTTTTTGTGCCGCGGAATAAATCCGTCGGCACAAAACCATGCATAAAAAACCCTCCTGCGCCGCAGGAGGGTTTTAAAATACAAAACTATTTTCTTCTGAAAAACTTGGGCAAAGGAAAGCTCATATCCTTGACCCTCTGGATGAGTCCGCGGTTTTGTTCGTTCAGGAACGCCCGGATTTTGCTTTTGGCGTTGTTGGTTTTGGCATACTCCTGCCACTTCGGAGAAATCTTTACCGGGTTTTTGTTTTTGATTATCTCCACAACGTCTTCTTTTTCCAGTTCGTCGTAGATGCTGGCCATTTTGCCGTTAATACGCGCGCCCATCATATGCAGGGCAAGGTCGGTGTGCACGCTGAAGGCGAAATCTATGACCGTGGCCCCGGAGGGTAAGTCTTTAATATCGCCCTTGGGCGTGTAGACAAAAATCCGGTTTTTGAAAAAATCGATTTTCAGGTTTTCCAAAAATTCTTCCGGGTTCTCCACGTTTTCCTGCCAGGCGCGAAGTTCTTTGAGCCAGGGCGCTTGGAGGCCGCGCGTGAAGGGGTGGTTTTTGCCTTCCTCGTTGTAAAACCAGTGGGCGGCAATGCCGCGCTCCGCTTCCTCGTGCATGAGGTCAGTCCGGATCTGTATCTCAAAAGTCTTGCCGCCTTTGCCGATAACCGTGGTATGGATGCTCTGGTAGCCGTTGGGTTTGGGCGTGGCAATATAGTCTTTAATCCTGCCCGGCACCGGCTGAAAATGCTTATGGATGGCGCCTAAAGCCGCGTAGCAGTCCGCTGTGGATTTGGTGATTATCCTGAGGGCAATAATGTCGTGAATTTTGGAAATATCGCCGTCGTATTTTTTGAGTTTGTGGAAAAGCGAGTATAAGCGCTTGACCCGGCCGGAAATGTCCAAAAATTTTATGCCCTCATTTTTCAGGGTATGTATCAGGTATTTCTGCATCTCCTTCACGTTTTCGTCCCTTGAGGAGAGCTCTTTAACCTGGATATCCTTGGTTTCCTGATATTCTTTGGGGTGTACGATCTGGAAAGACAGGTCTTCCAGCTCGTCCTTCCACGAACCAATGCCCAGGCGCGCCGCAATGGGCGCGTAGACTTCCAGGGTTTCCGAGGCGACTTTGACCTGTTTGTCTTTGGGAATGTGTGAAATGGTGCGCATGTTGTGGATGCGGTCCGCGAGCTTAATCAGAATAACGCGGATGTCTTCGCTCGTGGCAAAAAAAAGTTTGCGCAGGTTTTCTACATAAAATTTGTCTTTGCTGTCCCTGAAACGGACGTGCCCCAGCTTGGTGACGCCGTCTACCAATTTGGCGATGTCCTCACCGAAGTTTTTGTTAATATCTTCCAAAGATACGCCGGTGTCTTCGTAGACGTCATGGAGCAGGGTGGCCGCTAGGGTTGTGGTGTCGGGAAAGATTTGGCCTAAGATTATGGCCGCGCCGCGGGGATGGATTATGTAGTCCTCGCCATTTTTCCTTTTTTGCCCAGCGTGGGCTTTGGCGGCAAATTCAAGAGCCTTGCGGAGAAGGGCTTGTTCTTCGTGGTTAAATTGGTGGGGGATGGCTTTGAGCAGGTCTGTCATAATGGGGTAATTATATCACTATTTGTTGCCGAAATAAATATAAATTATACTGGAAACACGAAGCATTCATTCAAAGAAAATTATGCCAGAATTGCCTGAAGTTGAAACAGTCGCAAACGAGCTTAATCATAAGCTAAAAAACCGAAAAGTGGCGGACGTGGAAATCCGCGCGGCCAAGATTGTCGGCGTGGGGCCGGCCACGCTTTCCCCAAAACGCTCAATTCCGCCTGGTGTGGTCGAGAAGTTTAAAAAAATTGTTCTTGGCCAGAAATTTGTTTCTGTCAGGCGCCGGGCGAAGCTTTTAATTTTTGACCTGTCCGGCCCCTGGTCCATGCTGGTGCATTTAAAAATGACGGGGCAGTTTATTTTTGAGGACAAGATTTTAAGGAAAGCCACTGGCGGGCAGTACCGGCTTTTAAACAAAAAAGACGCGCCGAAAGTGGCCTTGCCGGCCAAACATACCCATGTTATTTTCTATTTCGCGGACAAGAGTGTTTTGTATTTTAACGATGTCAGGAAATTTGGGTATTTGAAGCTGGTCCATGATACCGAGGTGGGCAAGGTCAGGGAATTTTTAGAATATGGGCCCGAGCCTTTGGATAAAAAATTTACACTGCCTGCCTTTTTGACCCAGGTTAAAAAACGACCCAAGGGCAAAATCAAGCAGGTGCTTATGGATAATAAGGTGGTAGTGGGAATTGGCAATATTTACAGCGATGAAATTCTTTTTCACGCCAAAGTCAGGCCAACGCGGAAAGTTTCCAGCCTTAAGCCAAACGAACTAGTTGCCATTTACCGCGCCATCGGCCCTGTGCTTAAAAAAGGCATTAAGGCCAAAGGTTCCAGTGTGGGGGATTTTGTGCGCACAGATGGAAGTTGGGGCGGTATGGGCAAGTTCCATTTTGTTTACGGCCGGAAAGGCCAGAAATGCAAAAAATGCGGCTCTGTCATCCAGGTTGTTAAATTGGGAGGCCGTACGGGCTCGTACTGCCCCAAATGCCAAGTATAGGCCTGCGTGCTACAATTAAAAAGAAAGGAATAAACTATGGAAAACCAAAACCCTCCGGCACCAGTAAGCCAGGAGCAGATACTCCAGGAAATACTGGAAAATACCCAAAAGACCAAAAAGTACATACAGTGGCAGCTTTATATTACCGTTGCCTTGGTGGTGATACCGCTAATTGCCATGGTAGCTATTGTGCCCATGGTTTTACGAAGTGTGGGCAATATGTACGGCAGCGTGCTGCAATAATTAATTCAAAATACATGACTGACGAAAAATGGGAACAGCTGGTCCAGGCGGCCAAGAACCATTTTGAAGATGTGTCCTTGGCTTCGGAAGACTTGATTAAGGACACGCCGGATGGTCCACAAAAAGAGGGGACCCAGGACGTTTTGGAATTTGAAAAGCAGGGCGGGCGTTTCCGTTTGGTGCGGGAAAACCGACCCGTGGTTTTGGTTTTCCATAGTTTATTCCTTTC
>JAMDEL010000089.1 GCA_023487095.1 Patescibacteria group bacterium | reverse complement strand
TGTTGAGTTTTACAGAGTATGCGGATGCCCCGGAAAACCGTTCCTGGCAAAAAAACCAGACCGATGTTTGGGAATGGAACTTGCCAACTCCGGGCGGGGTGAATACGGTCCCGGAAATACCCCGGATTATTTTCAGTGAAATTTTACCCGTGCCTGAGACCGACCAGGACGAGTTTGTTGAGTTCTATAATCTCGCCACGACCACAATTAATCTTAAAGATTTTTCTTTGAACATCGGCACCCGGTCAAAGACTTTTTCCGAAGCGGACAAGATTTTACCCGGGAGTTATTTAACTTTGTTCGCCGACGAATTGCCAGTGGCTTTAAGAAACAGCGGGCAGAGTATTAGCCTAAAAGACAGCTGGGGCAGGGAAGTAGCGGCAATAAAATACGCGCAGGCCCAAAAGAGCTTTTCGTATGCATCCTTGGATGGGAAAGAGTTCATGTGGACAGCAACCGTGACGCCAGGCGCGGCGAACCAGATGGTTTTGGGCGGGAGCACACAGAGCGTGCCGACCGTTAAGACGGCGACAGCTTCGCCCGCCGTAAAACAATCAACCAAGTCAGCTAAGCAGCCTAGTGACGAGTTTTTGTTGGCTTTACTCCAGCAAAATAAAGAGCAGACAATAAAACTTGCTGCTTTGCAGGAGGCTGTAGATAATTTAAGCCAGGAGATTGAAGGGATACCGCTTAAGGAAGCGGCAGATACTCCTGCGGCCCCGGAGGCGTTTGGTTCCAGATACCTGGTTTTGGCTTCAGTCTGCGGGATTTTGCTGTTCGGTTTATTTAAATTTTTGCCTAAAAATCCAAGTCCGGGAAAGCCTGTTTAAAAAGTTGCTTTAACCTTGGTTAATTTGAAAGAAAAGTGCTATAATACGTAGGCATTTGAATAAGATAATTAACCCACAAAAAGGAGACTTACGCATATGAACAAGTTGCAATTCACCGAACAATTGGCGGCTAAACTGGGTATTACCGTTAGCGAAGCCGAAAGGTATTTGAATACTTTCATTCAAATGGTTTACGATATCTTGCGCAGCGGGGAAAAAGTAAACATTTCGGGCTTTGGCCAGTTCAGCGTTTCTCACCGCGCGCCAAGAATTGGCGTGAACCCCCGGAACCCTACCCAGAAAATCACCATTCCGGAACTCAATACACCGAAATTCAAAGCCGGGGAAGCTTTCAAGGAAGCGGTCAAACTCAGAAATCAACAAAGCTAAACAGAGCGAAGACCCCCTTTACCGGGGGTTTTATTTTTTGCCCGGGAATGTTATAATCATCACACGAAAAATTGCGGGTATCGTATAATGGTTATTATCTCAGTTTTCCAAACTGATGATGCGGGTTCGATTCCCGCTACCCGCTCCAAGAAATTCTTATGGCATATTTATATCCTTTCATAGCTGTCGGTGCAGGCTATTTTTTTGTGGTCTTTGTGCTGCTTAGGCTGACCGTGCCTTTTATGGGGTTTAACGGCTTTAAGCCACCCAAGAAATTGCCGGAGGAAGTCAGAAAGGCTGTCGTGTACTTGGAAGGCAAATCCACGGACCAGCAAACCTATTTGCAGGCGGTCTATAACCTGGTCATGAAAAAGACCCTGGACCAGTGGCGGCACAGCCGTTTTCAGGCAGCCACCAGGATTCATAGGCTGGCTGTCAGGGATTTAAAGGAGATTTGGCTGACCCAGGATTTTATTTACTGCGGGCCGATAAATTTTGTGGTCTTCGTGCTTTTGGTTAAAAGTAAATATTTTACCGACAAGGATATACGGGTGAAGCACGTGTTTTTGAACTTTGTGCCGCACCAGTATTTGCAGGTTAAGGTCGGCAAAAAATGGGTGGATGTTGACCCGGCCGGATCCGGCATACGGAAGCAGCCCTTGGGCACGCACGCCAGTTTTTTCGGCTAAATTGACAAAACTTTGAACCCGGTATAAACTAATTTTAATTAAATAAAGTGCTTATCAAGAGTGCGAGGTAGGGAACTAGCCCGATGACCTCGCCAGCAACCTGTCTTTTGCGGATAAGGTGCTACCTCTAGCCCTTCACAGGGGAAGATAAATTTTTAACCCGTGAAGAACGGGATTTTTTATTAAGAAAGGAAAAAATTATGAAGAAACTTTTTTCTTCCGAGTCAGTGACCGAAGGCCACCCGGACAAGATGGCGGACCAGATAAGTGACGCAATTCTGGACGCGATTATTAAAGCGGATCCCAAAGGCCGCGTGGCCGTGGAAACTTTGCTCACCAACGGGATTTGCGTTGTGGCGGGTGAAGTTACAACCAGCACCTATGTGGATATTTCCAAAGTGGCGCGTGGGGTGATTAAGGACATTGGCTACACCAACGCGGAGTACGGCTTCCAGTGGGAAACTTCCGGCGTGATGGTGGCGATTAAGGAACAGTCCTCTGACATTGCCATGGGCGTGGACGCCTTTGTTAAAGGCAAGAGCGGGGGAGTGGTGAAAGAAGATTTGGAAAAAATCGGCGCCGGCGACCAGGGGCTAATGTTTGGTCTGGCCACGGACGAGACCAAAGAGCTCATGCCTTTGCCGATTGTCCTGGCTCACAAGCTGACCCAGCGTTTGGCCTATGTCAGGAAGCATGGCATTGTGAAAGGCCTGAGGCCTGACGGCAAAAGCCAGGTAACCGTGGAATACAACGGCGAAAAAGCTAAGCGCGTGCACACGGTGCTGATCGCCGCCCAGCATGACCCGGACGTAGACAGCGAAAAACTGAAAAGCGAAATTACCAAACAAGTCATCAAAAAAGTCATCCCGGCCAAGCTATTGGACAAGCATACCCGGATTCTGGTTAACTCCACGGGCCGGTTCGTAATTGGCGGGCCGCAGGGCGACACGGGGCTTACGGGCCGTAAGATTATTGTGGATACTTATGGCGGCATGGGCCGGCACGGCGGGGGCTGTTTTTCCGGCAAAGACCCGTCCAAAGTGGACCGGTCTGGCTCCTACATGGCCCGTTACGTGGCCAAAAATTTGGTGGCCGCAGGCTTGGCGAAAAAAGTGGAAGTGCAGGTGGCTTACGCCATTGGCGTACCCGAACCTTTGAGTGTGCGCGTGGACACCTTTGGCACTGGCAAAATTGCGGACGATGCAATTGCGGGCATAGTCAATAAAGTTTTTGACCTGCGTCCCGGCATGATTATAAAAGAGCTCAATTTGCGACGCCCGATTTACCGCCAGGTGGCGGCTTACGGCCATTTCGGCAGGAACGATTTGAAATTGCCATGGGAGCGCACGGACAAGGTGAAAGAAATCAGGAAACTGGCAAAACTAAAGAAATAGCCGGTTCTATAAAAGGCCTTGCTTAAAAGCAAGGCCTTTTTGCAGGTTTGTGGTAAAATTAGGATAAGCTGTTAAATTAAAAAACCTTTTAAATTTTATGGGAAAACCGGAAAACCGAAGTTATTCCGAGCCTGTCCGCAAGGCGGGAGAAGCCTTTGACCGCCTCCAAAAATTGGAAGCAGCTCAAAAAGATTTGGCCGCAAAATTTGAAGCTTTGAACAAAGCCAGGCTTCGGACGAACAACCCCCAGGAACTGGACAAGCTTCGCCTGGAAATGGGCTGGTTAAGTGAGCAAATAGCCTCTTTGGAAGCAGAGAAAAAGCAGGCCGCTGGTTTGGTCGGCTCGTTGATGGATGAGCATGAAAGAGGGCAGCAACTTTTGGAGAATACGGACCCGAAACGAGTCAACTAAGTCGCCTGTATAAATTTGTACTATGGAAACTGACACCGAACATTACTATTCCGCCACAAAACGATCTTCTTG
>JAMDEL010000032.1 GCA_023487095.1 Patescibacteria group bacterium | reverse complement strand
AACATTCCGGTAATTTTAGGCAGCGTGAGGGAAGGCCGCCGCAGCCTGGCTCCGGCCCAACATATTGTAGAAAAAATCAAAGCCCGGGGTTTCAGGACCCAGTTGGTGGACTTCAAAGAACTGCCTCTGCCGTTTTACAACGCGCCCACAGTGCCGGTGGTTTACTATAAAACCGGCTACCCTAACCCCAACGCCCAGAAGTGGAGCGAAATCGCCCGGGCTGCCAATGGGTTTGTAATTGTGACCCCCGAATATAATCACGGCTACCCCGCAGTTTTAAAGAATGCCTTGGATTGGCTGTATTTGGAGTTTGAAAGAAAGCCTTTTGGTTTGGTGGGGGTTTCCGACGGCAGGGTTGCCGGAGCCCGCGTGATTGAACAGCTTAGGACTGTTATAGAAAATTTTGGCGCTATGGCTGTAAGGGAAACGGTGATGCTCGGGCCGATTGAAAAGTATTTTGACGATACTGGCAAGCTTTTGGACGATTCTTTGGACAAGCGCATTAACGGCCTTCTGACAAGTTTGGTCTGGTGGCTGGACAAACTTAAGGCTTAAAATAAACACCCTGCTTTGCAGCAGGGTGTTTATTTTATTTTCCATTGGCCTTTGGTGTCTTTGGTAATCTTCCCCTGGAGGGAAAAACCCGCGGCCAGCTTGTGGCCTCCCCCGCCGAACAATTTGGCGATTTTAGAAACATCCACGTTCTTGTGCGTATCGCTTCTTAGGCTACCTTTAATAACTGGTCCGTCCTGCCTGATGAACATGGCGAACTTGGCTTCGGGAATGCTGTTTAGGGTTTCCACAAAACCTTCAAAAGCCGACTTGGGCAAGCTGCCGATTTCCGAAAGATCGTCTTCAGTAATGGCAGAGGTAATAATTTTGCTTTCAGGGTCCAGGCGGGAATTCTCCATGGCTTTTGACCAAGCTTTTAAGACCTCAGGTTTTTTGATTTTGGCCGTGTGCTTGGTGATGCGGCTGACGCGCGCGCCTTTGGTGGTGAGCTCTGACGCGGCTTTTAAGGTTGAGCTTTGGGTATTGGCATGCATGAAGCAGCCAGTGTCGGTAATAATGCCGGTCAGCAAACAAGTGGCGATTTCCTGGGTAATCGGCCAGTTGCAAAAATTAAAAAAGTCATAAACCAGTTCGGCAACCGACGATTTGTTTTTATCAACCAGGTTAAGCTGTCCAAAAAAGGTATTGTCCGGATGATGGTCAATATTTATAACCGGCGCCTGTAACGCCGTAATTTTTTCCAGCCCCACGCGCTCCTTGCCGGCACAGCCAAAAGTAATCAGCAGGTCATAGGTTTCGTCGCTAATATCTTCTCTGATTTTTTTGCTGCCAGGCAAAAAAGCCAGAGCTTCCGGCACTCCATACTTGATGACAGCAGTGGTACTTTTCCCGGAATTTTCCAGGTGGTGAAGCAAGGCTAAAATTGAGCCGCCGTCATCCCCGTCCATACGCTCATGCATGGTCAGAAGAATGCTGCCCGCAGATTCAATCAGGTTTTTTGCTTTAAGAAACTCGGTGTGCATAAAAATTTTAAAGGCTCGGCTAAGCCGATTTCTTCGTTTTTTTGAGCGCGGGCTTTACCGCCTGTTCTTCCTCGTGGACCTTTCTGACCAACTCGTCTATGTGTTCAACATACCGGGGGCTGGTGTCCAGAAAAAATTGTAGCCGGGGGATAATTTTAGTTGCAAAATGCTTGTTGAGCTCGCCTTGTACATCGTAGATGTTGCGAGAGATATAGCCCAGAATTTTTTCGTCATCACCATTAAAAATGGAAATCCAAACCTTAGCCCATTTCATATCCCGGCTAGTCTCAACTTTGGAAATGGTTACCAGGCCTTTTTGGAAATCCAAAAATTCATGCAAAATTGGCCCTAGCTCCTTTTGGATAAGGGAGTTTACTTTGGCAATGCGGTTGGTATCTTTTTTGATTTGCATATATTTGAGTTATTAACACTAGAGTATACCAAAAAAACACCCTCTTAAGCAAGGGTGTTTATAGGAAAGCATTTGAAGCAGGGATTATAATGGTAATTACAGGGTTTTGGGCTTGATTTTTTCCTCAAAGCTTTCCAAAATATCATTTTCTTGGATTTTTACCGGGGTCTTGATGCGCATGCCGAACTCACTGCCCGCGGTTACGCTCTTGGCAGCTACCTTGCTTTGTTGGAGTTCCAAGATTTCTCCCCTGCCCAATTCCACGCTTTCCCGCAGGATCAGAATTTGGCCGTTCTTTTTTATCTCCCCGTCGTTAACCTTGCCGCCAATAATCATCTCGCCTTTTTCCGTGCGGAAAATCGCCAGCACTTTACCGCGTCCGAAGCTCACCTTCTCCAGTTCCGGGGTGAACATTTTTATAACAGCCGAGGTTACGTCTTCAATCAGCTCGTAAATTACGTCATACGGGTCAATCTGGACGCCCTTGAGCTTGGCCAAGGCCGAGGCCTTGGGGTTGATTTTAGTACGGTAAGCAATAACGTTGGCCCTGGAGTTGCCGGCCATAAGTACATCGGATTCGTTGACTTCACCCACGCCTTCATTCAAAATGTTGATTTTGACTTCGTCGTTTTTGAGCTTAGAAATAGACTGTTTAATGGCTTCCAGCGACCCGGCTACGTCGGTCTTAAGTACGAGGTTTAAGGTTTTGCTTTCCATGTCTCCTGCCAAACGTACGGTGTGGGCCAATTTGTGGCTGCGGTTTTTTCTTTGAGCGGCTAAGGCAATGTTTTTGGCTTCATCCAGAGAAGCCACGGTCTGTAAGATGTCGCCCGCCTGGGGCAGTTCGGAAAAGCCGGAAATCTGCGCCGGCTGCGAGGGCAGGGCCTCTTTGAGTTTACGGCCTGTTTCGTCTTCCAAAGACCTGACCCGCCCGAAAGCCGGCCCGGCCGCAATAATGTCCCCGACCCGCAAAGTCCCGTTCTGGATAACTACGGTGGCAGTCGGTCCCTTGCCCTGGGTGATTTTGGATTCAATAATCGTGCCAATGGTTTTGCCCGAGGGGTTGGCCTTGAATTCTTCCAAGTCTGCGGTCAGTAAAATCATTTCCAAAAGGTTGTCTATGCCTTTGTTCTGTTTGGCGGAAATTTCGCAGGCAATAGTCTTGCCGCCCCATTCTTCGGTCAGGACGCCGTGTCCGGCTAGTTCCTGCTTGGCTTTCATGACGTTGGCTTCAGGCTTGTCCACCTTGTTTATGGCCACAATCATGGGTGTGCCCGCAAACTTGGCCCGGTTAATGACTTCCAGGGTCTGGGGGCGCACGCCGTCATCCGCGGCCACGACTAAAACAATTATATCCGTGACATTGGCTCCGCGGGCGCGCATTTCCGAAAAGGCTTCGTGGCCCGGCGTGTCCAAAAAGGTAATGTAGCGCCCGTTCTTCTTTATTTGGTAGGCACCGATATGTTGGGTAATGCCGCCGCTCTCCCCTTCGGCCACCTTGGTTTTCCGGATGGTATCTAAAAGCGTGGTCTTGCCGTGGTCAACGTGGCCCATAATGGCCACAATGGGCGGGCGGCTTTTTAGGGTTTCCGCTTTTTCCGCACTCAGGCTTTCCTGTAAAAACCCAGTGCCGTATTCTTTGACAGTCTGGTCAGCTTGGGTTTCCACTTCAAAACCCAAATCCTGAGCCACAATACTGGCGGTTTCAAAATCTACCTCCTCGTTAATGGTTGCCATGACCCCATTTTTAATCAGCACTTTGATAACGTTAACTACGGGCAGTTTGAGGAGTTCGGCAAAGTCGCGGACTTTGATAAAAGTGGGCAGTTTGATAATTTTGAAACCGCCAGTATTGTGGCT
>JAMDEL010000067.1 GCA_023487095.1 Patescibacteria group bacterium | reverse complement strand
CTTCCAAGGGAAAGCCCGGCAAGTGGAAAATTTTGTTGCCCTGGAAAAGCAAAAGGCCGTATTCTCCGCGCTTTATAACCAGCAGGCGTTTTTTGTTTTTATGCATTAAGCCGGAAATCTTTTTGGCCGCCTTAAGCAAGTTGTGTTCTTTGGAAAGCTCCCTGGCTTCGGAATCGTTTATTACCAGCGCGTCCACCAGCTTTAAAACTTGGCCCAGTTCTTTGGGGGTTTTTTCTATCCAGTAATTCATGGTGTCCAGGCCCACGAACTTCGGGTTTTTCAGCTGGTTGATTATTTTTATTTGTTGTGCGGGATGGGTATTCCCCAAAAAGACATATTGCGTACTCCTGTGGGAGGGGGAGAGTACGGGTGAAAAATTTTCAAAAACATTCAAATGCGTGAACAGGGTTTCCCGCGTGTTTAAGTCAAAGTGGTATTTGCCGCCCCAGGCAAAAGTCCTGCCTTTTTTCATTTCCAGGCCCATTAAGTCCACGTTTTGTTTTTGCAAAACGTTGCAATGTTCGCTTTTAAAGTCTTCGCCAACCACAGCCACTAGGCCGGCCCGGGTAAAATAGCTGGCGGCCAGGGAAATGTAGGTGGCGCTGCCGCCTAGGGTTTTTTTGGATTTGCCGAAAGGCGTTTCTATGTCGTCAAAGGCCACGGAGCCAATGACCAAAAGATTCAGGGTTGACGATTTTTTATTCATAAATTAATATTAACATATAGTTATGAAATTCCAGAACCTACAGCTCCACGGTTTGATGATGATGCCTTTGCTCGGCAAGGGCTAGTTTTTGTTACCAAAAGCCCTTGCAAAATGCAAGGGCTTTTTATTTATACAAAAAAGGTGCGATCTTGTTCACGAAGCCTTTCGTGTCCGAAACCGCCCCTTTTAGAAGAAAGCGAGCGGGGATTTGTCCCAACACAGGTCGTGATTGCTGCAATTTCGCAGGTCATGCGCACCTTAGGAGGACAAATTAAAAAGGAGGTCCCATGCCCGAGACATCATCCAATGAAGCCGTGTGCCCCCACTGTGGGGCGAAGATTTACAAGGGCTTCGTGGTAATAAATCACTATTGCCCGAGCTGCAGCAAGCCGGTTGAGGCGGAAAACCTCCTGCCTTGTCAGGAACAGGCGGCTGCGGCCGCGCCAAAATAGCCTTGATGTCCAAAGTCCACCCGGCCGGAACTGCGCGCAGTTCCGGCCAAAACTTTATTAGCCCATGCTGTGCCTGAGGAGCGCAGCTTTTTCTATTTCCCGCTGCGGGTTTTTGTTGCTTGCCAGTTTTTTGTAAATAAGTTCGGAGAGCTTGGCGTGTTCTTTTTGTTCTTTGGTTTTGGGACCAAGTTTTATGCCCAAAATAGTTTCAACGTATTTTACATCTTCCTGGACCTGCGCCCATTCCGGGTGTTTTTTGGCGAGCTCTTTCAAAACGCTCTTGCTCAAGTAGCCGCCCGCTGCCTGCATGTCGGTCTTCAGGTTAACGTAGTATTTTTTAATTAGTTTTACGGCGTGTTTCTCGGAAGCCGCCTTAAGCCCGCGGCCTGTGCCAATCAGTTCCGGTGGTACGCCAATGGAATACAAGGCGGCGGTAAAGCTAATGGCGCGCGGCAAACGGACTTTGCCCACGCCCCGGTTGTAGCCGAAGAGTCCGGTGTGCAGAACACGCTCCCGACGCTTGGGCAAATGGCTGGCCGCGTGGTTTACCAGCGGGGCAATTTTTTCAATGGTTTTTTGGTAAGCGGCTTCAAAGGGTTTGATTAGTTCCAAAAGCTTTTGTTCGTCTTCTGCGGAAATTGCCTGAGCCTGGCCTTTAGGCAGCTGCTTGTCCAGTTTTTGAATGGCGGATTTAACTTTGTCCTTCGGAAAATCGTACCTAAAAGCGCTTTGGATAATGGCCGTGCGGATGCCTTTGTATTCTTTTGTGAAATCATTAATCCTCAGCGGGTTAATGCCGCCCCGAAAAGGCAGGGTGCCCACGCCAATGACCGGAAAAAGCTTAATCTTGTGCTTTTCCTCAAACTTGCGGTAGCGCGAAAGCGCAATCTTAATGGCTAAAATGGTCGGCACCAGGCCGGAATTTAGGGCGGGGTCGGAGCGGGCCACGTAAGGCCGCATATATTTTGGTACAAAGCCGAATTTCCATTTGTGGAGGCGCAAATAATCTTCCAGTATTCGGTCCGATTCCGCAATGTTTTGCACGCTCTCAAACAGCGGGACAATTTCTATGTGCTTGAGCGCGTTTTTTTCGTGGTTGTAGAGCCGGTGCTTAAGGTTGGCCACTTCCGCAAAGGCTTCCTGGATATCTATCATTTCCTCGGCGGATTCGGTCATAGGCAAAATGACTTCAAACATGGGCGGCGTGTGCAGTCCGGTTTGTCTCGCCAGACTCGCGGCCGTGAGCATGCCCATAAGCGCGCGCCCGAGGCGAAATTCGGTTTCCACCTTGGGGTTGGGGAGGCGGAAAGTTAAAAACCGTTCTTTACCCAAGGGGTATTTTTTAAAAAACTCAAACTGTTCGGCAAGCAGCCTTTCCAAGACGGATTCGTCCACCAGCTTGCCCTCCCAGTCCCATTTGTACTCGCTAATCCCTAAATCGGAAAAACACAAAAAGCACTCTTCGGCTTCCTTGAGCGTGGGTATGAAGGCTTCTTTGTGCCAGTAGGGCCGGCTGGCGTGGTCGGGGTGCTGGGTGGCCATGGTGGCCGGAATTTTTCGGGCGGTTTTTTTCATCCCCTTGATTTTTCCATAATTTAGGGGCTATGTCAAAGCCCGGTTAGGCGTTTTCAGCAAGAATTTGGTATAATAAATTGTTATTAATCATTGGACTAAAAAACAATTCAACCTTTCGCGGGTATAGTACAATGGTAGTATGCGACCTTCCCAAGGTTGAGACACGGGTCCGATTCCCGTTACCCGCTCCAATAAAAATAAAATGAGCCTATCCTTAGAACCCTACAAAGGCACGCGGGATTTTTATCCCGCAGATCAGTTTTACCAGAATTACATTTTTGGCGTTTGGAAAAAAACCGCCCAGCTTTTTGGCTATTCGGAATACAATGCCTCCATTTTGGAGGAAACCGCGCTCTATAAAGCCAAGAGCGGCGAAGAAATAATCAACGAGCAAACCTATACGTTTACGGACCGCGGCGGGCGCGATGTCACCATCCGCCCGGAAATGACCCCTACTGTGGCGCGCATGGTGGCCCAAAAGCGCAAAGAGCTGACTTTTCCCTTGCGCTGGTTTTCTGTGCCCAACCTGTTCCGTTATGAACGCCCTCAGCGGGGGCGTCTTAGGGAACACTGGCAGCTCAATGTGGATATTTTCGGCGTAGATAGCGTAGAGGCGGATGTGGAGATAATCAAAGTAGCCTATGGCATTATGAAAGCCTTTGGCGCTGCCGACGAAGCTTTTGAAATCCGCATCAATGACCGGCGTTTGCTCAATTTTCTCTTGCACGAATATTTAGGGTTGGACGAAGCGGAGGCGCATAAAATTTCCAAGCTTATTGACCGCATGCACAAGATGAAAGCCGAAGAGTTTTTGGCTTTGGCCAAGGAAGTTTTGGGTGAGAAAACCAAGCTTTTGGAAGAGGTTTTATACGTAAAAAGCCTGGACAGCCTGGGGGAAAAAATTGCCAAAACCGCAGGCGCGGAAGAATTACAGAAGGTTTTTGCCGCTTTGGAAAAAGCGGGGATTAGGAATTTCGTCTTTGACCCGACCTTGGTCCGGGGGTTTGACTATTACACCGGCACGGTTTTTGAAATTTTTGACACCAGCCCGCTCAACAACCGCGCGCTTTTTGGCGAGTACAAATGGGACTGG
>JAMDEL010000076.1 GCA_023487095.1 Patescibacteria group bacterium | reverse complement strand
TAGCGGCAGTGCTGACCAATTTGGCGATGGCGTCCGACTTGGTGCCGTTATCAATCTCCAGCTGCCCAAGGCCCTTAAGGTAATAAGAATTTTTTGAAAATATTGTACCGTTAGCTAATGAAACGTAATCTTTTGGGTCTTTAACAAGCACAGCCAGTTGCTGTGCTGGCTCTGCCGCCATTGGAGCCGGGTGGATATCGTTGGCAACTGGGACAACCGGTACCACTGGATTTTGGGTTACAGTTTTAGAAGCTTTGTTGCGGCTGGCGATAAAGATGATTAATAGCAGCAAAGCCAGGATTGGGATATATTTTTTAAACGCCTCTTTGCGGGATTGATAGGGCTGATAAACCGGCCGAGGACGATTACGATGATTTTTAATGCTATGGAAAAAACTTTTAACGGAATTTAATAAGCGGCTAAAAATTGGTTGCTTGGGTGCGTGATGAGCATGTGACTGCTCCGGCACGTGTGGCTGATTCGCCGAATGAATAAAAGACCGCTCAATCAACACATGATTGCAGTGCGGGCACTTTTCCGTACTTGCGATAATATCTTTTTTACAAAAGGGACAGGTTTTCATGACTTTATAAAAGTTTAAAGTGCAATGCCGCCAAAGGCTACTAAGGCTGCGGCGTACCAAAAATCAAACCAAATTATTCGCAGCTTATTGGCTAGCCAAATTAAGCCAAAGAACGGATAAGCCAAATAATGGAAAAACGAGCCACCATTTTTCAGAGCGTATTTGCTGGCTTCCAAAACATATTTCGTGTCTTGGTCGCTGGGAAAGGCATGCATCCCGGCGGAAATTGCGATCCAATACAGGACATAGTACAGAATACTTTCGGGCTGCGCTTGGGTGGCAAGAAAACTTATTACTATGGCTAGAAAAGAATTAATAATTAAAGGACCCGTCGATATCCAAAATACTTGGGAGTATAATTTTGGTTGTTCGTGTAAAACGAAACCGGCCGGATTACCTACACGGAAATACACTACCTGATGGACCCGAACGCCAGTCCAATCGCAATATTTTTTATGCGCCCATTCGTGAATTATTACGCCGGGAAAAGTAAGAATGGAAATAAGCCAGCCTGGTATGAAAAACATACTATTTTTTGATTACAAATTTTTTTTGACTTTTATTGTAAGAGGACTGCACCGCATTATTGTTGCCATTTTTGAGATGCTGTTTGATAAGCTGGATTAACTGGGAAGAAATCACTTTGCCTTTTTGGTAAGCATAATGATAGCCAAAATTCCCTTTGCTGGGGTGCGGAATGCCAATAATTTTCCTGTTGGGATAGACGTAAGCCAGCAGTTCAAAAGCGTGGTTTCCAACGGCAATCAATGGCGTATTATCCGGCATAGCGGCAATTTCTTTGCATAGATAATTGCTTATGCTGTAGCGGATAGTATTAAGGGATAAGGCTTTAGCATTCTTTCGGCTTTGGCATTTGACCAGTTCCGTCCAGAGAATCGGGCCCGTCAGGTCAGCTTTGTCAGCCAAATCCCGCAGCGGGCCATAAAAGTTGATATAGTCCTTGCGGTTTTGTTCCCAATAACGAACCCCGGCTGGGTAGTTTCTGTTTTCCTTATTTTTGAAATAATTGGTTTCTTCCGGCTTTGCCCGGCCGGGATTCATCCCAACAATAATAACGCTTTTGCCTTTGCGCCCATTTTCTTCGTAGTAAAGGCACCGGGCAATAATGCCTTTTTCGGGATTATAATCAATATCCGAAAATTGTTGCCAATTTTTATCGGCCATCATTTTTTGCCCGATTACGGAAATTTGTTTGGAAATATTATTCATAAAGGCTTCGGGTATCGTTAAAGCTCATTATGTCTCCAGCTGGGGACACAACTACCTGAATAAAAGGAACCATATCACCGCCTGGTAGTTTGATATTGGAATCCCAGCGGAATGCGGCTATCCGGTTGTCTTTGGAGCTTTCGGTGTAGGTAAAGCCGCTGCCATTTTTTACTTTGTAAAAATCGCTGATGTGTTTAGCCAGGTAGCTTTCCGCTTTTTGCCGCTGTTGGGCGCGGCTGATTTGCGGAACCATGCGGTATGGGGCTTCCTGCTGCGGTGCGGGTTCAAAGGTAAATTCAACAACTTGATTATTTTCGGCGTTAACCAAATACTGCATCCCATTAGGGGCGGAATATTTATCCACCCTTTTGCCATTGGCAATATAAGGGTTGGCTAAAATATTGGTAATTTTAACTTCAAGGGATGGATTATCCGCTAGCTCTCTAATGTTGGCAGTTGCGGCCGCCACGGCAGTGGGGCTTTTCTTTTCTATTTGCAAGCGGTGAACAGTATCCAATAATTCCGCTCGTTGTTGGTCAAACCGCTGGTTATAGTGCTCGCATTGCGCTACGTCGCTGGGAGAATCCGTAGTGCAGTAATACTTTGCCCTGTATTCGGCAAGGGTGTCCAGCTCGCTTTGAATTTTTTGCACATCCGGCTCTGGCCTAAGCCAGACCGGGATCATGCTGGCGATTTCTTTCTTTTCCGTAACCTCGGCAACCAAAGATTGTTTGCTTCTGTTCAGTTCTTTGTAAAAACCAAAAGCAAGAGCGACGGCGATGATAATTGCAAACCCAATAAAGACGTATTTTTTATTTGCGCTCATATTTTCAGCTTAAATTTTTTCAGTATGTTTGCACTTTGGATAATTTGAACAGCCATAAAAATTGCCGAACTTTCCATTACGCTTGACCATAACACCACCGCAGTTAGGACATAGTCTGCTTGTTTCGGTCATCGGCAATTCATTCATCTTAGCCATATTGATATATTTTTCCAGTTTAAAACCGTCAACCAATTCAATTGGCTTATCATTAGCAAACTTTTCCGCTTCCAGAGTAAATTTGTTTGTGGTTATAAATATACCTTTGGCGTCGGCTCCCTTATCGGCCATAGCGCCGTAAAAGTCGCGGACCGCGCCAACTGGGACTTCCCGAGTAATAAATTTCTTACATTGGATGTAATGTTTGCGGCCGTCTTTTTCCGCAATCACGTCAATCCCGCCGTCGTGGGAAGCACCGGTAACTTCCACTTTATAACCAAGCTTTGAAAATAAATGGGCGGTATAGTCTTCAAATTCCGCTGGCCGCATCGCCTGCAACCATCTGATCAATTCTCTGCCGGATCGCCACTTTTCGCCGGAGTTGAATTTATGCCTTTGCCACAAGGCCGGAATTAAGTCTTCAAAAAATACTCTAATAAACAGGATTACTAAGAAAACCAAAAAGACAGGACCCAATATTTTAAAAACTACACCTGCTGAAATAATGGAGGACATAATATTAGAATTGGTCACACTTGGTGACCCTTAGGTGATTTGAAGAACAATAGTGCAACAACTAAATCTACAATTGACCATAAAAAATGGCCGAAATATAAAGCATTAATTGGGTTGAAAACTATTGCCACTACAATCATTAAAACCATCCATTTAGTATTCTTTTCCTTATGGTATAGGTAAGCTAAATATACCGCTGCGCCAAATACTGCCAATTTTAAAAACTGGTAGAAGAAATAAGGCCAGATCGGAATAACCGCAACCAATAAAAGTATTGTGGCAATTTTAGAAAAAAGAATCCTGTATTTTGATTGCTCAGCAGTAATCATGGGATAAAATTACGTCCGCTCTAAGTTTGTAAATTGGTCGTAGTATGCGATTTCTTCCTTTGTTATTGATGGCTTGAATTTTCCGAGCGCCTCTATAAGAACCTGCTCATCGATAAAGCTTTTTTCTTTTGCAACGGCCAGGCGCGCGGCTTGAGTGACAATAAGTTCAATATCTGAACCAACATAGAATTCCGTCTTTTCTGC
>JAMDEL010000044.1 GCA_023487095.1 Patescibacteria group bacterium | reverse complement strand
GGTTTATTTTTTTCAACTCCGTCCGGTAAATGTGCGAGGCAGCCGTGCTTTGCGTGGCCAGCACGCTGATTTTGCGCGATTTTGCATCTTCCCCCACCGCCTCCAGGGTGGGAATAATTACGCCCAAAACCCGCTTATCGGGATATGTTTTAGGCAGGAGTTCCTGCTGGATTTTGCGTAAAGCCTGGGCCGAGGCGGTATTGCAGGCAAGGATAACCAGCCTGCAGCCCTGGGCAAACAAAAATTCTACGGCTTTGGCCGTAAAATCATACACGGTTTCCTGGCTGCGGTTGCCGTAAGGCACGCGCTTGGTATCGCCCAAATAGAGGATGTCGTATTTTGGCAGGCGCTTGATAATTGCTTTTGTCACCACCAGCCCCCCCAAGCCCGAATCAAAAATTCCAATTTTCATACCTGAATTATAATTGGATTTGCCTAAAAACAAAAGGCCGTCCCGGTTCATACGGGACGGCCTAAGTGAATTGTTATTCTATGCCCTTGGGCGAAAGCGTGTGCAGGCCGGGCGCGTAGCCCCCGGTGGCTTGTCCTAGGCAAAACCGCAAAGCGTAGTTGTTAAACGCTGTTTTTTGGTAAGAGTATTGGTTTTCCGCCTCAGTGCATTTGCCGTCAGCCGGCGTGGGCGCCGCTGGCAAAACTCCAATGTAGTTTGGTTGCATTAGCTGGAGCTTTTCGGGGTACTGGACCTTGTCGTTGAAGTAGAGCTCCAAAGCCGAGGCCATTTGCCGGACATCCGCCATCCTTTTGGCGTCGCGGGATTTCGCCCTGGCGGAATTCAGGCTCAAAAGCACTACGGCTGCCAGCATGCCTAAAAACATGGCCGCTGCCTCAATTACCCCGGGAGACGCTCGCCTGTACAGTTTCATAAGTTATTGGTTTAGTAGTGACTCTGGAGCTTTTATAAACAGCCCCTGGACCGCACCCATGCCCTGGTTTTTTATTGCCTCCAAAAGATCCAGGGCATTGTCGGGCACTTCCACGTTCTGTGGCTTGTCGTAGCCCGAGTACGTGGTGTCAATTTTTATTTCCGCTGAAAAATTCAGCTTGTCTATAAAGTCCTGGACTTGCTGTTCCTCGGTTTTTGGCGGCTCCACTGCCACCGTGTTTGAGGAAGCGCACTTATCCGCTGTGGTCGGGCAGGGAATGTTGGCTTCAATGCCGGCCGAAGTCAGCTTGGCTATGCCGGCCTCGTAGCCGCCCACCTGGTAGCCCAGGCAGAAGGTAAGTTCGTAGTCGGAATAGCCCACCTTGCCGTTAGTCACCTTTTTTGTGCCCTTGGGTTCATACCAGTAGGAGTTGTAATAATCCGTGCATGTGCCGTCCGCCGGAATCGGCGCTGTGGGAATAATGCCAATGTAGGTCGGAGTAACCCCGTCGGGCAAGCCGTTCTTGGACGGCGGGTAGCCGTTCATGTCGTTGTAATAGAGTTCCAGAGCCGAAGCCATTTGGCGGATGTCCGCCAGCCTTTTGGCGTCGCGGGATTTTTCTTTGGCCGAAGAGAGCGCTTGGTTGACTACGATGTCCGCCGCGGAAATTACGGAGGGCGCGTTGCTTTCAAATTTGACCTTGTACAGCCTGAAATCGCGTACGCCAATCCAGGTTTCAAAATTCTTCACTTCCAGCTTGTCCACCAGGCCGTTAATCGCCATTTTGGCAAGCTGGACGTCCTTCTCCGGCAGTTTTTCGGCATCAGTCTGGACCGTGGAGTTGCCTGAAGCCACTATCTTGTCCAGGGTGGCATTAAGCGCGTCCTTTATGGCCTGCTTGTCCACTGTATTGGTGAAATGCACGGTGTTAACGCCGTCAATTTTTTCCCGGCCCACGTATTTTTCAATCTTTACAAAAGTCGCGTCTTCCCAAATTTTAGAAATGTCGTCCTTGACCTGGTTGGTAAATATCTTGTCCAAAAGCGCCTGGTCCGAACCGGCTCCGCCCTGGTTCATTTCCGCTTCCAGCGCGTTTAGGTCCAATTTCAGCCATTCAACTTTTTTGCCTCCGCCCAGCGACTTGAAAGCGTTGTCTAAAAACGGGTTTTCACCCACATTCAGGTAGAGCACTTTGTTTAAAATCGCGTATTTGAGACCTGTGCTCATATTGGTGTTGCCGCTGCCCAGGGTGTACTGGACTTCCGCGCTGGACTGGGGGTTCTTGGCGTCGCGTATGTCCAGGTAAGTTTTGCCGTCAAAAGCCACCTTCAGGTCCTTGAGGCTAAAGCCTTCAAATTCCTTGGAAGTAAACTCGCCTTTGTCCAAATAGCTGAAAGTAAATTTGCTGGTGTAAACCTTGCTCTTGGTAATGGCGCGGAATTTTTTCCAAATCCCCTGCGGCGTACTGAAGCCGTAAGCCACGTACCAAAAACCGGCCCCGCCTATGGCCGCAATCAAAACTACTGCCAGAATCCAAACCCAGGGCTTTTTGTAAAATGGTTTTGTTGTCCCGTCCGTGGAAAAAGTGGTTTCCGAAAGCCCGGCTACGGGGCTGGAGAGGTTTTTCATTCCCGGGGTCAGTACTTCGCTGGGACGGATTGGCTGGTTTGAATGGAACTGGGCAGGCGCTTCCATGGGGCGCACAGGAGCTGTTTCCTGGTCCTCCAGGGCCCGGACGTGTGAAAAGCTGTCTTCCACCACATCGGCATCCCAGCCGGCGTTAAGCAGGTTCTGTTTAATCTCCGTATCGCCCAGGCCGTGCCCCCGTGCGCTTTTAATATAACTGACAATTTCTTCTTCCATAGGATTTGGGTATTTAGGTGCGCCTAAATATTTAGAAGTTTAATAATTTTGATTTTATTTATTTCCGAAGCCAGCCAGTAATCAAAACCGGACTCGGAGAGAAATATTTGTTTCAAATGCATTCGTTGGCCGTTTTCCTGGCCGAGGTTGTCTTTGCCGACTAGCTTTATTATATGCAATCCAAGGCGGCTTGCAACTATTTTGGTTTCTCCGGCCTTCATTGAGTCCACCGCGCTTAAAATTTCCGGCAAAACATCCTTGGCTTCCAAGTAACCCAGGTCGCCGTACAGGCTTTTGGACGCCGGGTCTTGGCTCTGGCTAGAAGCCTGAATCTCAAAATCCCCTTCGGCCTGGATGTTTTTTAAAATGCTTTCCGCCTTGGCGTGAACTTCGGGGTTAAATTCCGCCCGGCTGTTATACCAAATCTGCAGGGCGAGTTGCTTGGCTTTCCAGTTCTGCAGTATGCCGTCCGCCGGGTCTGCGCTAATTCCCGGCCTGGTCTTTTCCACTGAATTGGCGCTAATAATCCTGTCCATGGCCTTTTCTTCCATTAGCCGGGAAAAAACCATTTCCTGGTAGGCTCCCGAGTCCATATTGCCGGGCTTATAAGGCGCCAGCTTGTCCAGCCGGCCAAAGTACTCATTGGCCCAGACCGGAACCGAACTCACTACGGCCACTGGCACAGGCAGCCTTTTTAGGATCGCAATTTTTGCCGGGGTGACCGAGCCGCTCCGCATCCACAAAATCCCGGCCAGCGAAGCTATCAGCACAACGGCCAACAAGACCACAAAAACCAAAAAGAGTTTTTTTAAAAAGTTTTTCATTCCGTAAAGTACCTCCACCATTTAACCGGGTTATTTTCGTTCCGGGTGTTGGCGCCGGCAACCAAAGCCTGGGCCCGGTCTTCAAGAGTAAAACTATAAATTTTTTCGCCCTGCTTTTTTAGGTTGAGCTGTTCGCGGGCGACTTTTTCCTTGGAGCTTAAAGAGGACAGGTATTTAATCTGTGCTTCCATTTCCTGATTTTTTTTCTCCACGCCGGCAATCTGCGCTTCCAGGTTGTTTTTTTCCGTTTCAATGCTCATCCTTTGCCGGTACTGCTGCCAGCGCAAATAGCCGAAAAAGCCGGGCAAACCGACCAGC
>JAMDEL010000033.1 GCA_023487095.1 Patescibacteria group bacterium | reverse complement strand
TGGTATGTGTACGGCGGTTGCCGGGTGTTTTCCTGGACTTTAAAGCTTAACCCTTTTCAGGAATTGGCCCCCAATTATTCGGCGGCCTGCAGTATTCGCTTGGGCGTTTTGTCTCAAGAGGGCCAGGAAAAGGTTACTCGGATTTCCCGGCTGCACCCGAAACGTTCTGCGGCCTATGCCATGGAATCCAACTTGGAGTATTATTGGTATGTGTACGGCGGGGGTACCGAACATCTCGCCGCTGCCATTGAAACTATGCGCCAGGCAATTGAGTTGGACCCATATTTTGCCCGAAGGTATGGGCGGCTCGGCTATTATTATTTGTTGTCGGGGAAGCTTGATATGGCCCAAGAGAACATGAAAATGGAGCTCAGAATGGAACCGGAGTATTTGCCCGGGTGGCTGCTTTTGGCTAAGAGTTACCAGGCAGCCGGCGATAAAAGTGAGGTCGTGGCAGCCTTGAAAAAAGCTTTTGTCCTTCGCCCGGACTTGAAGGAATTAAAATTTTTAATTGCTCAGGCGGAATCCATAGGGGATATTCGGCAAATGGTCATCCCCGGCGGAATTTCACCGGAAATTTTAGAATGATCTACCTAACGAGTTTGTTGGTGTTTTATTTTGGCAGCATTTTGGGCAGTTTTTTAAACGTTGTTTCCTTAAGGCTGCCTAAAGGGGAGAGTCTTGTCGGCCGTTCACACTGCACTGCTTGCGGCCACACCCTGTCGTGGCTGGATTTGTTCCCCTTATTCAGCTACTTACTCTTTCGCGGCCGCTGCCGCTATTGCCAAAAAAAATTCTCCAGCCGTTATTTCCTTTTTGAGCTCCTGTCTGGAGTGTTGTTTGTCTGGGCTTTTTGGCAGGTCAACCCACAAGACTTGCCAGGTTATCTGCTGTTACTGAAAGTCTGGGTGGTTGCGTCAGCTTTGTTGGTAGTTTTTACCATCGACCTGGAGCATTTTTTGATTTTTGACAGCGTGCTAATTTCGGCCGGCCTGCCGGTGGCCGCTCTTAATTTAATTTTAGATTTGTTGAGCCGGCAGCTGTCTAAGCTGGAACTGGGTAGCCTGACTTTTGGTGGTGTGTTCGCGGGCGGGGTCTTTGCCGGCTTCTTCTATTTGTTGTGGTATGTTTCCCGCGGACGCTGGATCGGTTTTGGAGACGTGAAGTTGATGTTCTTTTTAGGCCTAGCCTTAGGCTGGCCTAATACCGCAGCTGCCTGGTTGTTGGCTTACTTTTTAGGTACCGCATACGCTCTACCCCTCTTGGTTTTGGGAAAAAAACAACTTTCCAGCCGTTTGCCGTTTGGTTGTTTTTTGGCCCCCGCAGCGCTAATTGCCCTGTTTTACGGCCCTACCCTGGTTAACTGGTACCTAAGGTTGCTGGGTTATTGATCTATGACGGGGCACAAAGCTTGCAAAGGTTGTTTTTTTTGACGTTTTCCAGCATAATAAATGCAAGAAGGAGCGATAATCGCCTGCATGAAAGCAAAAAGTAAAATACAGCGTTTAAATTTGGGCTTTACGCTAATCGAGCTCCTGGTGGTGATTGCCATCATGGGAGCTTTGGTCGGGTTTATGATTGTGAATTTAGGCTTGCAGAGAGGGGCGCGCAACCTGAAAATCGCCCAGGACCAGCTGGTTACTGATTTGAGGAAAATTCAGAGCTATACCCTGTCTTCACGTGTCTTGTCCAACGGGCAGCCCGCCCAGTACTATCTGATGAAGTTTGATTTCAACCAGCCTGACCGGTATACAATTCAGGGCATATATGATACGGAAAACACCACCAATGGCAGACTAACCAATGTGGAGACCGTATTTTTACCCCAGGAAGTTGGTTTCGACCCAATTGCGCCGTCCGCCACCGCCAACCCAACCTTAACCCCCAAAAGCTGTCTGCTGATCGCCTTTAAGGCGCCGTTTGCTCGGGTGATTGTCAGCGAGGGTTGCAATCAAGTAGCCCCGGTTAATTACCCGTATTTAATCGACAGTACGGACGACTACGCAAAGGTGACTAATTTTTACAATGACACCAGCGTTTCCAGCAAGGAATCTACGGTGACTTTAAAGCTGAAAGAGGGGGGCACCGGCACCACCAAAACCGTCACTGTCCAAGCAGTGAATGGCTTGATAACTTTTGAGCAGTAAACCAACATGCGTCACACCCGCTTGATTTTTAAAAACAGCCGAGGGCAGACTTTGGTGGAAACCGTAGCCGCGGTCTTCATTTTGGCCACGGGTATCAGTTCGGCCTTAGGCTTGGCGATATATGCCAACTCGACTTCTACCAGCATTACCAAACAGATTATTGCCACGGGCTTGGCTCGGGAAGGGGTGGAAGCGGTCAAAAACATGCGCGACACCAACTGGTTGAAGCAGGTCACAATCGACCGAGACTGCTATAATTTCCAGGCCCCGACAGCCACGACCACGGCCGTCAGCTGTCCCGGGGAGCTAAATTCGCGCACCTGTTGCTATAAGAACTGGCTTACGGGCCCCAACTGTCCTGCGGGAACCAGCAAATTTGACGGCTATTGCATTAACCCTAATCCGCCGGGACATCAAACCTACCGGCTGCAGCTTGACCTGAACGCGGCTGACCGCGAATGGGTCTTAACGCAGTCGCCCACCTCCCCGTATAATTTGTACATGTTCCAAAATGCCAACTGGAATGATCCGCTGGCTTTCCAGGGGCTATACCAATACGCACCCGCCGCCGGCTATTCGCTCTCGGATTATTCGCGGGAAATCCTGTTGATTACCGACAGTTCCGCAGATGCCAGCGCGAATAACAGCGCTTACCCGTTTAACCAGCCGGACATTGGCCCCCAATTGGAAATTGTCTCCCGGGTATGGTGGACCGACAAAAAGTGCCCTGCCAGCCAGGACTGGCCCGGCTTGGGGAAATGTTCAATTGAAATTCGGGAGTATTTGACCAACTGGAAAAATTATTAAGTTTGCGGATGCTCATGTTCCCATTGAAACAAAAAAAAGCCCAAGGCCGATTCGCCGGATTTACGCTTATGGAAATCGTGGTCTCCACGACGATTTTTGCTTTTGTTTCCGTGGCCATGATGGCCATGTTCAATTACACTCTGAAAATCAACCGTCGGAGCGAAGCTTTGAGGCAGGCCACCCAAGGCATGCGAAACTTCGTAGAATATTTGGTTAAGGAAATCCGCAACGGCGAAATTGATTACGGGATCGTCAACGGCAACACGATTGCCAGCGGAGTCTGGCCAGCGAATTATTGTGGCTTTGGTGTGACCCCCCCAATCACTTCCCAGCAGTGTACAGCTAACCCCAGCGATGGCACCTGTTTTTCCAGCCTGTATCCGGCACGCTCTAACAAGCTGGCTTTTATCAATAACGACGGCGAGCGCAAGTGCATTTTTTACGGGGGTAATGGTTCGCCAACTACGCCTCAAAACGACGGGGTCTTCAGCGCTGCGGGTGGCACCATGGTCCAGGAGCTGGCGAGTAGTCTGGGTTCCCGGCAGGTGTTAAACCCACCGAATTTTACCGTAGACAGCCTGATGTTTATTGTCCGGCCGACCTGCGACCCCATGGCTAAATGCATTGACTATAATAACAGCTACCCGAAGACCCAGCCCAGTTTGGTGATGATGATCCGGTTTACCACTCTCTTGCCGACCGGTGAAAAAGTTACCATCAATTACCAGACCGGCGTTTCCATCAACAAGTATAATTATCCGAATCAAAATTAAAAAGTATTCAGCAGGCGTATGGAAAATACATTTGGCGAAAATTTTGCCCATAACAACCGCCAAAGCGGCGTGACCTTGCTGCTCGCGATTTTGGTTTTGTCCGCAATCATGGCCATTTCCTTTTCTTTGGCCACCATCATTTTTATTGAGGTCAGGACTTCTGGCGACCTGGTAAGGACCGAAGGCGCTATCTTCGGAGCCGACGCCGTAAGCGAACAGG
>JAMDEL010000098.1:3673-3977 GCA_023487095.1 Patescibacteria group bacterium | reverse complement strand
CCATCTGCGAGGCGTCGCGCTCCTCCAGGTTTTCCTCTATGGCCGCTTTGGCCCCGGCCAGGCGGCCTTCGGAGATTTTTTTCATAATGCCCTGGGGGGTAATGCCGTGTTTTTTGTTGTAGGTTTCCTGGACTTTTCTGCGGCGGGTGGTTTCGTCAATCGCGCTTTGCATGGAACCCGTGACGCGGTCCGCGTACATGACCACATGGCCTTCCAGGTGCCGGGCCGCGCGGCCCATCATTTGCATGAAAAAAGTTTCCGAGCGCAAGAAGCCTTCCTTGTCCGCATCCACAATGGCAACCAA
>JAMDEL010000098.1:0-3661 GCA_023487095.1 Patescibacteria group bacterium | reverse complement strand
TATTATCTTCCCGGAGCAGGTTAATGCCAACCAGGCAATCGTAAACCCCTAAGCGCAGGTCGCGCAAAGTCTCCAAACGCTCAAAAGTGTCCACGTCGGAATGCAGATATTGGACTTTGACGCCTTCCTCCTTCAGGTATTCGGTCAGCTCCTCGGCCATGCGCTTGGTCAGGGTGGCCACGAGCACGCGCTGGCCGTTTTTTACCCGTTCACGAATCCGTTCCACCAAGTCATCCACCTGGTTTTTTATGGGTTTCAGCTCTATGGTCGGGTCTAAAAGCCAGGTGGGCCTAATAATCTGCTCTACAATCGTGGCCTTGGCCTGTTTTTCGTCCTTGTGCTGGGCCAAACAGTGCTGGATTTCCCAGGGCCCGGGCGTGGCGGAAACGAACACGGCCTGGTGAATTTTATTTTCAAATTCTTCGAACTTTAAAGGCCGGTTGTCCAAAGCCGAAGGCAGCCTGAAACCGTAGTCCACCAGGGTGGTCTTTCGGGAGCGGTCGCCTTCGTACATGGCGCCAATCTGCGGCACGGTCTGGTGTGACTCGTCTATAAACAGCAAAAAGTCGTCGGGGAAATAGTCAATGAGTGTGGAGGGCGCTTGGCCCGGGGGGCGGCCATCCATATGCCGGGAATAGTTTTCTATACCCGCGACAAAACCCGTATTGGAAAGCATTTCCAAGTCAAAGTTGGTGCGTTGCTCCAGGCGCGCAGCTTCCAGGATTTTGCCCTGGGCTTTCAATTCTTTAAGTCTTTCCACCAGCTCTTCACGAATATAATCAATGGCTGCGCGAGTTTTTTCCTCGGGCGCCACAAAATGTTTGGCCGGGAAGATAATAAAGTCTTTCATGCTCTCTACCCGGTGTCCAGTGACGGCATCCAGCCGCTCAATTTTTTCCACCGTATCCCCAAACATCTCCGTGCGGATAATAGTATCCTCGGAGGACAAAATAATTTCAACAGTATCACCCTGTACGCGGTACGTGCCGCGCTGCAGATCCAAATCATTCCGGTGGTACTGCAAATCGGTCAGCCTTCTTAGAAAAGTGTCGCGCCTGAGCTTTTGCCCGACTTCTATTTTAAACGACAAATCCAAATAGTTGGCCGGGTCACCCAGGCCGTAAATGCAGGAAACGGATGCCACGATCAGCACATCCTTGCGGGTGAGTAGCGATTGGGTGGCCGCGTTCCTTAAGCGGTCAATTTCTTCGTTAATCTGGGTTTCTTTTTCTATGTAGGTGTCGGAGCGGGGCAGGTAGGCCTCGGGCTGGTAGTAGTCGTAGTAAGAGACAAAGTAATGTACCGCGTTGTCAGGGAAAAATTCCTGGAACTCCGCGGCTAGCTGCGCAGCCAAAGTCTTGTTGTGGGAAATAATCAGCGTGGGCTTTTGGATTTTTTCTACCAGGTTTGCCATGGTAAAAGTTTTGCCGCTGCCCGTTACGCCAAGCAAGGTGCTGTAGCGGTTGCCTGCCTTCAAGGACCCCAGCAGCCCTTCTATGGCTTTGGGTTGGTCGCCCGCGGGCGCAAAATTGGATTTTAATTTAAATTTGTCCATTTGGAAATAAAAAACTGTTAAGTTAAGTCTAACACCGTTGTTGTGTAAAAAAAAGAGAGAGGACCGGGCCTAAAGGCAGCCGCGGTCCCCTCTAAACACTCTGCCCGTCTGAGGAGAGGCAAGAGCGCTTGGGGCAGGGAAGCAGGTTCCCCGCAGGCCGCAGCCCCGGAGTCGGAGTCTCTGGGAGTGTGGCACCCAAGATGGTGCGGGTGGCGCGCGAGCTGGGCCAAAAGGCCCGCTCATGCGTCGGAGGACACGCAGGTTAGCGCGCCACCCGGGGATGGGGACGTAAGCATTTTGACCAGGACACGCCCGGTCTTACGCTTATCTGATAGCGGCCGAACGGCCAGCTATTGTCTCCATCCGAGACTAAAAATCCCTCTTTGTAATTCCATGTAACGGGCGAAAGGCCCAAAACGCCCGTTTTTTGCTTGGGTAGAAACTGCCTGCCTGATCAGCAGGGACGCGGTGTTCTGCTTGGAGGCAGGGGCCTTTAGAGTAAAGACATAGTACTTTTTACGCGGGCTTTTGTCAATCAGTTTCAGAATTGGTAAGATGAAGGAAATAAAGCCATATAAATGCTTGCATATTTAAAAGGAAAAGTTTTGGAGAAGGCGCCCCAGTACCTGGTTTTGGAAAATAACGGTTTGGGTTATAAGGTTTTTGTCACGCCGGAAATTTTGGAGGCCCGTATAGGGGACGTGGTAACGCTTTACACTTACCTGAAGGTCAGCGACGACGGCCAGGCCCTGTTTGGTTTGCCGGATTTTGACACTTTGCAATTTTTTGAAATGCTGATTACGGTTTCGGGTGTGGGTCCGAAAGTCGCTTTGGCGATTTTATCCGCTGCGCGGGCTGATGCCGTGCGCCAGGCGATTGTGAGCCAGGATGCGGGCATCTTTACTCGCATTTCCGGCGTGGGTACCAAGACTGCGGAAAAAATTATTGTGGAACTCAAAAATAAAGTCGGCGCGCTGGATATGCCGGGTGCGAAGTCTTCCAGTGAAGTTTTTGATGCCCTGCTTACTTTGGGTTACTCCCAGCGCGAGGTTAGGGAAGTTATTGGTAAGGTGGATGCCTCTCTTTCCCAAGGCGAACAAATAAAACAGGCTCTGAAATTACTGGGCAAGTAATTTATACCCCATGAAAATCGCAGAGGCCGGACAATCCGATAAAATAATTTTTAACCGTTTCGTAACCGAAAATGAAACGGGTTCTTTTTTGCAGAGCTGGGACTGGGGCGAGTGGCAGGCCGCCCTGGGAAGACGAGTTGTCAGATTCAAGATTTTAGATGACAGCGGAAACATGATGGGCGCAGTCCAGCTCGTAAAAATGCCGTTGCCTTTGGAGAGGTATTATTTATACGCGCCGTATGGACCGGTCACGGATGCAAGATTTAAGTTGCAAGATTTAACTGACATCATCCTAGAATTAAAAAGCAGATTTCCCGATGCATTGTTTTTACGGTTTGAACCTAAAACTGCTTTCAACTCTCAACTTTCAACTGGAAACTTGGCCGTGACGAAGTCGGCAAACATTCAGCCAGGCAAAACATTAAATGTGGACTTAAGCCTTGAGGAAGAAACCTTGCTTTCGGCCATGCACCCCAAAACTCGCTACAACATAAGGCTGGCGCAAAAACACGGTGTCAGGGTGGAAAAGGACTTGGTGGTCACGCCGGGGCATGGCTTGTATTACCAGGAAGCCGTAAGGCTGATTGTAGAAACGGCCGAGAGGCAGGATTACAAAGGCCACTCCAAAAAGTATTACGAAAATTTGGTGGATTTTTTTGCGCGTAAGAATGGCATGTTGGGGGACATCACTTTAAACATCTATAAGGCACTGTATGAAAACCGCCTTTTGGCCTCCGGTATAATGCTGGACTTTGGTACTACCCGCACCTATTTGTTCGGCGGTTCTTCGGAAAACGAAAAGCAGGTTATGGCCCCTTATGCTTTGCACTGGCAGGCCATGCTGGACGCCAAAGCAAGGGGTTTGAAATTTTACGACTTTTGGGGACTGGAAACCGCCTCCGGCAAGGCCGCGGGCTTTGCCCGGTTTAAGGCCGGCTTTGGTGGTAAAGTTTTGGACCTCACCCATACGTTG